>NZ_JBFULI010000033.1:0-104316 GCF_056400405.1 Pseudomonas sp. P5_B3
CCCTTTAGTCCATCGCGAGCAAGCTCGCTCCTACAAAAAAATCACATCCGGAACACGCCGAAGCGGCTCGGTTCGATTGGCGCGTTCAACGACGCGGACAAGGCCAGGGCCAGTACGTCGCGGGTCTGGGCCGGGTCGATGACACCGTCGTCCCACAGGCGCGCGCTGGAATAGTAGGGGTGACCCTGCTCTTCGTACTGGTCGAGGATCGGTTGCTTGATCTCGGCTTCCTGCTCGGCGCTGAAACCCTGGCCGCTGCGTTCGGCCTGCTCACGCTTGACCTGCACCAGTACGCCGGCCGCCTGTTCGGCACCCATCACGCCAATACGCGCATTCGGCCACATCCACAAAAAGCGCGGGTCGTAGGCGCGACCGCACATGCCGTAGTTACCGGCACCGAAACTGCCGCCGATGATCACGGTGAACTTCGGCACCTTGGCGCAGGCCACGGCGGTCACCAGTTTCGCGCCGTGCTTGGCGATGCCGCCAGCTTCGTATTTCTGGCCGACCATGAAGCCGGTGATGTTCTGCAGGAACAGCAGCGGGATGCCGCGCTGGCACGCCAGTTCGATGAAGTGCGCGCCTTTCTGCGCCGCTTCAGCGAACAGGATGCCGTTGTTGGCGAGGATCGCGATCGGGTAACCGTGCAGGTAAGCAAAACCGCAGACCAGCGTTGTCCCGAACAGCGCCTTGAATTCGTCGAATACCGATCCGTCCACCAACCGCGCAATCACTTCGCGCACGTCGAACGGTTGCTTGGCGTCGGCCGGGACCACGCCGTACAGCTCGTCGCTGCTGTAGAGCGGGGCGATCGGAGTGCGTTGCTGAACCTCACCTTGCTTGCGCCAGTTGAGGTTGGCGACGCTGCGGCGGGCGAGTGCGAGTGCGTGCTCATCGCTCTCGGCGTAATGGTCGGCCACTCCGGAAATCTTGCAGTGCACATCGGCCCCGCCGAGATCTTCGGCGCTGACCACTTCACCGGTCGCGGCTTTCACCAGCGGCGGGCCGGCGAGAAAGATCGTTGCCTGTTCGCGGACCATGATTGCTTCGTCGGCCATCGCCGGTACATAGGCGCCGCCAGCGGTGCAGGAACCCATGACCACGGCAATCTGCGGAATGCCCATGGCGCTCATGTTGGCCTGGTTGAAGAAAATTCGCCCGAAGTGCTCGCGGTCCGGGAACACTTCATCCTGGCGCGGCAGGTTGGCGCCGCCCGAGTCCACCAGGTAGATGCACGGCAGACGGTTCTGTTGGGCGATGGTCTGGGCACGCAGGTGTTTTTTCACCGTCAGTGGGTAATACGAGCCACCTTTTACCGTGGCGTCGTTGGCGACGATCATGCATTCGACGCCCTCCACTCGGCCGATCCCGGCAATCACGCCAGCGGCAGGGACGTCTTCGCCGTACACCTCGTACGCCGCCAGTTGGCTGATCTCCAAAAATGGCGAACCCGGATCGAGCAAGCGGTTAATGCGCTCGCGAGGCAGCAGTTTGCCCCGCGAGGTGTGGCGTTCCTGAGCCTTCGGGCCACCACCTTGCGCCACTTGGGCGAGCAGGGTGTGCAGGGCGTCGACTTGTTTGAGCATCGCCGCGCTGTTGGTGGCGAACTCCGCTGAACGGGGGTTGAGCTGGGTATGCAGGGTAGCCATGGGCAGCTCCGTTTAGCGGGTTTCGTTGAACAGTTCGCGACCGATCAGCATGCGACGGATCTCACTGGTGCCCGCGCCGATTTCGTACAGCTTGGCGTCACGCAACAGACGGCCGGCCGGGAATTCATTGATGTAGCCGTTGCCACCGAGAATCTGGATCGCGTCGAGGGCCATTTGCGTGGCGCGTTCGGCGCTGTAGAGGATCACGCCGGCGGCGTCCTTGCGCGTGGTTTCGCCGCGCTCGCAAGCCTGGGCCACGGCGTACAGGTAGGCGCGGCTGGCGTTGAGTTGGGTGTACATGTCAGCGACCTTGCCCTGGATCAGCTGGAATTCGCCGATGCTTTGGCCGAACTGCTTGCGGTCGTGGATGTACGGCACGATCAGGTCCATGCACGCCTGCATGATCCCGGTCGGGCCACCGGAGAGCACGACGCGCTCATAGTCGAGGCCGCTCATCAGCACTTTCACGCCGCCGTTGAGCACGCCGAGGATGTTTTCTTCCGGCACTTCGACGTCATCGAAAAACAGTTCGCAGGTGTTCGAACCGCGCATGCCCAGCTTGTCGAACTTGTTGCTGCGGCTGAAGCCTTTCCAGTCGCGTTCGACGATGAAGGCGGTGATGCCGTGGGGGCCCTTTTCCAGATCGGTCTTGGCGTAGATCACGTAGGTGTTGGCGTCCGGACCATTGGTGATCCAGGTCTTGCTGCCGTTGAGCACGTAATGATCGCCGCGCTTGTCGGCGCGCAGCTTCATCGAGACCACGTCGGAGCCGGCGTTCGGTTCGCTCATGGCCAATGCGCCGATGTGCTCGCCGCTGATCAGCTTGGGCAGGTATTTGGTTTTCTGTTCGTGGTTGCCATTGCGATTGATCTGGTTGACGCACAGGTTGGAGTGGGCGCCGTAGGACAACGCCACCGAGGCCGAGCCACGGCTGATTTCTTCCATGGCCACCACGTGGGCCAGGTAACCCAGGCCGGCACCGCCGTACTCTTCCGGCACGGTAATGCCCAGCAGGCCCATGTCGCCGAATTTGCGCCACAGGTCGGCGGGGAACAGGTTGTCGATGTCGATCTGAGCGGCGCGCGGGGCGATCTCCTTGGCGACGAAGGACTGAACCTGATCGCGCAGCATGTCGATGGTTTCACCGAGGGCAAAGTTCAGGGATGGATAGCTCATGGGTCACCTTTTGGCTTTTTTATCGGTTGGTGAGACTGTCAATGGGTTCTCACCTTTACGTTAACGTAAGCCTGTGATGAATGGCTGTCAATCACCCTTTACGTTAACGTCAACTTGAGCGAGAGTAGAGCCAGTTCAAGATAGAACGCGGACCACGCCTGTGGCACCGCCGGTAGCCCATAAATAAAGACAATAGGGGTCGTCATGGATCAAACCAGTGCAAGCCCGCAACGCAGTTATACCCGCGGTTCCCAGGACAAAGCCTTACTGGCGATGACCATCGGCCAGGCTTTCGACAACACGGTCGCGCAATACCCGGACGGGGAGGCGCTGGTGGTGCGTCATCAACAGCTGCGTTACACCTGGCGGCAATTGGCAGAGGTCGCGGACCTGCACGCCAGAGCACTGCTGGCGCTGGGGCTGCAAGCCGGGGACCGCCTTGGCATCTGGGCACCGAACTGTGCGCAGTGGTGCATCAGTCAGATTGCCACCGCGAAAATCGGCGTGATCCTGGTCAACATCAACCCCGCCTATCGCAGTTCCGAACTGGAATACGTGTTGAAGCAATCCGGCTGCCAATGGCTTGTGTGTGCCGGGGCCTTCAAGTCCTCGGACTATCACGCGATGCTGCAAGGCCTGGTGCCGGAACTGGCCGGGCAATCCATCGGCAAACTGCACAGCGAGCGGCTGCCGGAGTTGCGTGGTGTCATCAGCCTGGATGCACAACCACCGTCAGGGTTCCTGCCATGGTCGCAACTGGCCGATCTGGCGGGCAGCGTCACGGTCGAGCAACTGCATGAGCGTCAGGACAGCCTGCACTTCGATCAGCCGGTGAATATCCAGTACACCTCCGGCACCACCGGTTTCCCCAAGGGCGCGACCCTCAGTCACTACAACATTCTCAACAACGGTTACATGGTCGGCGAAAGCCTGGGCCTGACGGCGGCCGATCGGCTGGTGATCCCGGTGCCGCTGTATCACTGCTTCGGCATGGTCATGGGCAACCTCGGCTGCATCACCCATGGCAGCACGATGATTTATCCAAACGATGCATTCGATCCGTTACTGACCCTAGGCACCGTCGCGGAAGAAAAAGCCACGGCGCTATACGGCGTGCCGACCATGTTCATCGCCGTGCTCGATCAGCCTCAGCGTGCCGGGTTCGACCTGTCGAGCCTGCGCACCGGGATCATGGCGGGCGCGACCTGTCCTATCGAGGTGATGCGCCGGGTCATCAGCGAAATGCACATGAGCGAAGTGCAGATTGCCTACGGCATGACGGAAACCAGTCCGGTGTCATTGCAGACCGGTCCTTCAGATGACCTGGAGCTGCGCGTAACCACCGTCGGTCGTACCCAGCCGCAGCTGGAAAGCAAGATCATTGACGAGGCGGGCAACCTGGTACCGCGCGGCACCATCGGTGAGCTGTGCACCCGCGGTTACAGCGTGATGCTGGGTTACTGGAACAACCCTGAAGGCACGGCGCAAGCCATCGATCAGGCCGGCTGGATGCACACCGGTGACCTGGCGAGCATGAACGATGAGGGCTACGTGTGCATTGCCGGGCGCAACAAGGACATGATCATCCGCGGCGGTGAGAACATTTACCCGCGGGAGCTGGAGGAATTTTTCTTCACTCATCCGGCCGTTGCGGATGTTCAGGTGATCGGTATTCCTTGCTCGCGTTACGGCGAAGAGATCGTCGCCTGGATCAAGTTCCACCCCGGCCACAGCGCCACCGAGCAAGAGCTGCAAGCCTGGTGCAAGGAGCGCATCGCGCACTTCAAGACGCCGCGTTACTTCAAGTTCGTCGAGGAGTTTCCGATGACCGTGACCGGCAAGATCCAGAAATTCCGGATGCGCGAGATCAGTATTGAGGAATTGCGCAACAAGCAGGGTTGATGCGTAACCCTGAGGGAGCGGGCTTGCCCGCGATGACGGCAGCACATTCAACATGGATGTTGGCTGACCCACCGCTATCGCGAGCAAGCTCGCTCCCACAGGGGGCGGTGGTGGAAACACAAATGCCAGACAGCACAAAGGGGAGCCGAAGCTCCCCTTTAATTTTGTTGCGCGTGCTCTTTTTTTATTATTGAGGGTCGGTCTGTTGTTGTTTTTGGCAACCGTTGCCCTTTACCGCTGTTTTTGGCGATCCCCATCCGGGATCAAGAGCAAACGTATTTTTTTGAGCGCTGATCTACTTTCTCGCTGAGCGATCCAACCGAATCGGGAGCTACCTGAAGGTAGTTTTATTATTCTCTGCCCGGTTGCGGGTAACTCCGAAAAGCACCCTGAAAAGCACATCTTCTCCAAAAAAATCTGTTAGCTGCGTCTCTGCCGTGTTGTTTTTGTTATGTCAGAGTCGTTACGTCTTGTTTTTATTAGGTTTGCCGCAATTTTTTTATTCTTGTTGTGCGATAGATATAGCAGGAGCCATGCCAACTTTTTAAAAGCCTTTAAAATCAACGGTTTGGAGATTTTCAGAGTTTTACGCTTCAGGCAAAACCCTACATTTTGTTTCCGTGTTACTCGCTTGCGCCCACGTTTGAGTCCGTGCGGTAACACCCGGACACACTCAGCGCACTCACTGTGCGCTGCGGGCCTTGGCCACGCGGGAACCGGTAGGGCGACCCAGTACGGTACAAATCTGTTGACCGGCAACCATCAAGGCGTCGAGGTCGATTCCGGTGTCGATGCCCAGGCCGTTGAGCAGGTAAACCACGTCCTCGGTCGCGACGTTACCGCTGGCGCCCTTGGCATAGGGGCAGCCGCCGAGACCTGCGATGGAGCTGTCGAACACCGAGATGCCTTCCAGCAGGCTGGCGTAGATGTTGGCCACAGCCTGACCATAGGTGTCGTGGAAGTGTCCGGCGAGTTTTTCCCGGGGCACATCCTTTGCTACCGTTTCAAACATCTTGCGGGTTGCGCCGGCGGTGCCGGTGCCGATGGTGTCCCCCAGCGAGACCTCATAGCAGCCCATGGCATAGAGCTCGCGAGCGACTACGGCGACTTGTTCCGGGGCGACGTTACCTTCATAGGGGCAGCCCAGCACACAGGAAACATAACCGCGCACGGTCACCCCGTGTTGTCTGGCAGCGTCCATGATCGGTGCGAAACGCTCCAGGCTTTCGCTGATCGAGCAATTGATGTTGCGTTGGGAAAACGCCTCTGAAGCCGCGGCGAACACGGCCACTTCCTTGACCCCGGCGGCGAGGGCGTCTTCGAAACCGCGCAGGTTGGGAGCGAGCGCGCCGTAGACCACGCCCGGCTTGCGCTGGATCTGCGCGAAGACCTCGGCGGAGCCGGCCATCTGCGGCACCCACTTGGGCGACACGAAACTGCCGACTTCTATATAGCCGAGCCCGGCTGCGGTCAGTGCATCGACCAGTTGTACCTTGTCGGTAACACTGATGGGCCGGGCTTCGTTTTGCAGGCCGTCGCGTGGGCCGACTTCGACAATGCGTACGTGGGTGGGGAGGGACATGGGCTTCGACCTGTTGTAATTGTCTGAATGCGCTGAGAACCCTGTGGGAGCGAGCTTGCTCGCGATGAGGGCATCACATTCAACATTTTTGGTGACTGACACTCCGCTATCGCGAGCAAGCTCGCTCCCACAGTGGATAGTGTGGATTTATTGAACCGATTCCTGGCTTTTGAGCGTCTGCTCCAGCGCCTGCACACAGCGCTCTTCAGCGGTATCCAGCTCAAGCTTCATCTGTTCGATGTCCAGCAACTGCTGTTCAAGCTGCTCACGGCGTTCGCTGATTTTCGCCAGCATGCTGTGCAACTGCTTGGTGTTACCGCTGGAGGGGTCGTAGAGCTCGATCAGTTCGCGGCATTCAGCCAGCGAAAAGCCGATGCGCTTGCCCCGCAGGATCAGCTTCAGGCTGACCTTGTCGCGGGGTGAGTAAATGCGTTCCTGGCCACGACGCTCGGGGCTGAGCAGGCCTTGCTCTTCATAAAAGCGAATGGCCCGGGTGGTGATGTCGAGCTCGCGGGCGAGATCGGAAATGCTGTAGGTCTGGCTGCTCATGGAAGCGCTCGCAAAAGGTCATGGCGCTAAGCTAATGGCAGGTTGACGTTTACGTCAAGGGGCAGGGGTTTTCGCTGTTCTTGCTGGCCTCATCGCGAGCAGGCTCGCTCCTACAGGGGATCTTCGTAGAACACAGATTTCGTGTTCACAGCAGATCCAATGTGGGAGTGAGCCTGCTCGCGATGAACGATAACTCGGTACAAGGCATTACACCTTCTCGAGCTTCTTCTCCTGCGCCGTCACCTGCTGGCACAGCTCGATCATCTGCTCGCGCATCCAGCGATTCGCCGGGTCCTGGTCAGTGCTTTCGTGCCAGTAAAGATGGGTTTCCACCGGCGGCACATCGTTGACTGGCAGATAAAAGGCGTGCAGGTCGTTACGCCGGGCGAAGCGTTCCGGCACGGTCATGACCATGTCCGTCTGTTGTAGCACTTGCGAGGCCATCAGGTAATGCTGGGAGCGCAGGGCGATCTTGCGCTGGATGCCCATCTTGCCCAGCGCCAGGTCGACATAGCCGAGGCCGCTGCGGCGGCTGGAAATATGGATGTGGGTCAGGCCCAGGTAATCATCCAGGGTGAGTTTCTCTTTGCCCGCCAGCGGGTGCCCCTTGCGCATGGCGCACACGTAGCGGTCTTCCATCAACTTGACATGACGTACCTGCGGGTCGGTGTTGAGCGGCGCATCGACCGCGAAGTCGAGGCGACCGGCCGCCAGTTCCTTGGTGGTTTCGCGGCGTTTGGACAGGAAGCTTTCGATGATCACCGTCGGCGCCAGGCGGCGCAGGCGCTGGAACAGCGGCGGCAGGATCACCGCTTCGGTGAGGTCGGTCATGCTGATGCGGTAGGTCTTGACCGCTTGCTGCGGGTTGAAAATGCGGCTTTCCTGCACCGATACGCGCAGCAGCGAGAGGGCGTTGCGCACCGGGCCGATGATGTTCTGCGCCATCGGCGTGGGCACCATGCCCTGGGCAGTGCGCACGAACAACGGGTCGTTGAAGGTCTCGCGCAGACGCGCCAGCGCGTTCGACACCGCCGGCTGGGTGATGCCGACGATTTGCCCGGCGCGGGTCAGGTTGGCTTCGGTGTAGATCGCGTCGAAGACGATGAAAAGGTTGAGATCGACCTTGCTCAGATTCATTACGCGGCTCTCTTATTGTGTGTGCGGGCTGACCTTGACGATCAGCCGATCATATATCGGTGATGAATGTTTATACACGCCGAGAATAGGCTAGGTAAATGTTCATGGCTGTTCTAGCATCGATTGCATGATCTAAACAACCTCCCCCAAGAAGGTATCTCGCTCATGGATTTCGCTTATTCGCC
Source organism: Pseudomonas sp. P5_B3 (assembly GCF_056400405.1). Classification (NCBI taxonomy): domain Bacteria; kingdom Pseudomonadati; phylum Pseudomonadota; class Gammaproteobacteria; order Pseudomonadales; family Pseudomonadaceae; genus Pseudomonas; species Pseudomonas sp. P5_B3. Next base: position 8,181 of record NZ_JBFULI010000033.1, read on the forward strand.
CAAGGTTCAGGAACTGCGCGAGCGCGTGACTGCGTTCATGGACACCTACGTTTATCCCGCCGAAGCCGTGTTCGAACGCCAGGTCGCCGAAGGCGATCGCTGGCAGCCGACCGCGATCATGGAAGAACTCAAACTCAAGGCCAAGGCCGAAGGCCTGTGGAATTTGTTTCTGCCTGAGTCCGAGCTCGGTGCCGGCCTGACCAACCTCGAATACGCGCCGCTGGCGGAAATCATGGGGCGCTCGCTGCTGGGGCCAGAGCCGTTCAACTGCTCGGCACCGGACACCGGCAACATGGAAGTGCTGGTGCGTTACGCCAACGAAGAGCAGAAACAACGCTGGCTCGAACCCTTGTTGCGCGGCGAGATCCGCTCGGCCTTCGCCATGACCGAACCGGACGTTGCGTCCTCCGACGCCACCAACATGGCTGCCCGTGCGGTGCGCGATGGCGACGAGTGGGTGATCAACGGCAAGAAATGGTGGACCTCGGGTGCTTGCGACCCGCGCTGCAAAATCCTGATTTTCATGGGGCTGAGCAATCCTGACGGGCCACGCCACGCGCAGCACTCGATGATTCTGGTACCGGTGGACACCCCCGGGGTAAAAATCCTGCGTCCACTGCCGGTGTTCGGCTACGACGATGCGCCTCACGGTCACGCCGAAGTGCTGTTCGAAAACGTCCGGGTGCCGTACGAAAACGTCCTGCTGGGGGAAGGTCGCGGCTTCGAAATCGCTCAAGGTCGCCTTGGTCCGGGCCGGATTCACCACTGCATGCGTTCGATCGGCATGGCCGAGCGTGCACTGGAACTGATGTGCAAGCGCTCGGTGAGCCGCACCGCATTCGGCAAACCCCTGGCGCGGCTGGGCGGTAACGTCGACAAGATCGCCGACTCGCGGATGGAAATCGACATGGCTCGCCTGCTGACGTTGAAAGCGGCGTACATGATGGACACAGTCGGCAACAAAGTGGCGAAAAGCGAGATCGCGCAGATCAAGGTCGTCGCTCCAAACGTTGCGTTGCGAGTGATCGACCGGGCGATCCAGATTCATGGTGGAGCAGGGGTTTCCAACGATTTCCCGCTGGCCTACATGTACGCCATGCAGCGCACCCTGCGCCTGGCCGACGGCCCGGACGAAGTGCACCGAGCGGCGATCGGTAAATTCGAGATTGGCAAATATGTGCCGAAGGAGATGATGCGTAGCGGGCAGTAAGACCGCGTTATCGTTCATCGCGAGCAGGCTCACTCCYACAGGTTCACTGCGATCCCTGTRGGAGTGAGCCTGCTCGCGATGGCGTCAGTAAATTCACCCTCTCAACCTCAACCTCAACCTCAACCTCAACCTCAACCTCAACCTCAATATACCCAAACCTCAACCCGCCGATTCTTGATCCTTCCCTCATCAGCGCTATTGGCCGCCACCGGCATTTCGGCACCGAATCCGCGAATCTCGCGAAACACCACGCCGCTCTTCACCAACTCCCGCCGTACCGCCATGGCCCGCAGTTTCGACAACAGGTCGGCACGCGCCGGGTCGCTTTTGGCGTCACCAAATCCCACCAGCGTGACCTGTCCATCGGTCTTGTCGTGCTGCTTTATATAGTCGAGCACCCGCCACAGGTCTTGCCGCGCCTTGTTGTCCAGGCTGGCACTGCCTTCCTCGAAACGGAAATTCACCGACAGCCGTTGAGCATGTCGACTCAGTGCCTGATAACCCTCGGGCATCAATGCATTGGGGGTAACGGCCATGGCCTGGACGGTTTGGGCAATAAAACCGTTGGCGGCCACAATGGCCTGGCCGTCAGTACTTTGGGCAAAGGTCACCAGTGCTTTAGCCCAGGGATTTTTGCCATTGGGTGGCAGGTAGAAGAACAATCGACGGGACAGCGGATAGTCTTCCGTGGCAATCAGGCTGTTGAGCGGCAACATGGCTTGCGATTGCCCGTCGACAATGGCCACGGTTTTGGCCTGGCGCACATAGGGCAATCCGATAAATCCGATGCCTTGCGGGTCGGCGCTGACCGCATCGGACAGTTGCTCGCTGGACTCGAAGCGTTTCGCCGTGCTGCTCAGAGCTTTCCCACGGCTACTGAGGAGCAGTTCCTTGAAGGTGTCGTAAGTCCCGGACTGATCATCCCGCGCATACAGATGAATGGGTCCGCCGCGGCCGCCGATGTCTTCCCAGTTTTTTACCTCGCCATTGAAAATGCGCGCCAGTTGCACGGTGTCGAGTTGGTTCAGCGGATTGCCCGGATGCAGGATGATCGCCAGGCCATCGATGGCAATGACCTGTTCGGCGCTCGGGCTTTTCAGGTCACCGAGGGATTGCAGGCTGCCCAGTTCGCTGTCCTTGATCGGGCGCGACGAGGCGGCCAGGTCGGCGCTGGCTGCTTTGAGCGCAGTGAAGCCTGTGCTGGAACCATGGGCCGCCACCTCCACCATGACCCGCCGGCCTTGAACGGTTTCGCCGACGATGCGCAGTTCATTGGCGGTGTCCGGGGTTTCGCGGTGAATCCTGCGCAGGCCCTGTTCGCTCAGCAGGCCCTCGACCAGTGCCGGTCCCAATGCCGCGCCGATGGTGTTGGAACCCTGGATGCGCAGCACTGTGCCGTGTTCGGGTATCGGCAAGTCGCCGGCCGGGGCCGCCTGCGGCAAGCCCATGCACAGCATCAACAGGAACAACACGCGCAGCATCATGCCGGCACCTTACATAGCCAAAGGAGGTGCCGGGAGAATAAGTCAGTAAGGTTTCCGAAAAATGACAGGTTGTGCGATGGACCAATGTGGGAGCGAGCTTGCTCGCGATGGGGCCTTAACATTCAATATCGATGTTGAATAAAAGACCGCTATCGTCGGAACGCCGCCCGGAGCAAGCTCGCTCCCACAGGGTATTGATGTGATCAGGAGAAATCAGCTCAACTCAAGCCAGATCGGCGCATGGTCCGAAGGTTTTTCCATACCGCGCAGTTCGTAGTCCACCCCTGCGGCCTTCACCCGTGGCAGCAAGCCCTGGGAGGCGAGGATCAGGTCGATGCGCAGGCCACGCTTGGGTTCGTCTTCGAAGCCACGGCTGCGGTAGTCAAACCAGCTGAAGGTGTCGGTCACGTCCGGGTTCAGGTGACGGAAACTGTCGACCAGGCCCCAGTTCTTCAAGCGGGCCATCCACTCGCGCTCTTCCGGCAGGAAGCTGCATTTGCCGGTTTTCAGCCAGCGCTTCATGTTGTCCGGGCCGATGCCGATATCGCAGTCTTCCGGGGAGATGTTCACATCGCCCATCACCACCAGTGGCTGGTCGTTCTCGAACTGGCTTTCCAGCAGTTGCTGCAAATCGCTGTAGAAGCGTTCCTTGGCCGGGAATTTGGTCGGGTGGTCGCGGTTTTCGCCCTGTGGGAAATAACCGTTCATGATGGTCACCGGCACACCATTGGCGTCGGCGAAGGTGCCCCAGATGAAGCGTCGTTGGGCGTCTTCTTCGTCGGTGGCGAAACCCTTGTGCAGGGCCAGCGGCTCCTGTCGCGAGAGCAGGGCGACGCCGTAATGCCCCTTTTGTCCGTGGAAGTACACGTGGTAGCCCAGTGCTCTGACTTCATCGAGGGGAAACTGGTCGTCGTGGACCTTGGTTTCCTGCAAGCCGATCACATCGGGCTGGTGCTTTTCGATCAGCGCCGCCAGCTGATGGGGACGGGCGCGCAGCCCGTTGATGTTGAAGGAGACGATCTTCATGGTCGGCAGTCCTGGCAAAAGGGCGATGCTAGCTGACATGTGGGAATCGGGCCAGTGTGGGGTGAGGGGATTTACTGTGTTCTGTCGGACCTGTGTTGACCATCCCGGCCTCTTTGTCGATTTCATTGCCTACACTGATTTCGGATCTGTAAGGAACTGTGTCAGCGCCGATCCGCTCGTAACAACAAGAGTGCAGCCACCCGAGCTGTACCGGGGAGATCAACCGTCATGCCCGAAACCTCGACCGCCATCGCCGATATTCACATGCTTGACAGCGGCTACGCCCGCGAAGCGCGTTCGCTCCTGTACCAGGCTTATCGACACGAGCCGACTTTCGGCTATTTGTTCGAAGCCGAACGCCCCGGTTACGAACAGCGGGTTCGTGCCACCGTGCGCGAACTGGTGAGCCAGCATTTTCTCCAGGACCTGCCCGCCATCGGCCTGCTGGTCAACGACCGCCTGATCGGCATCGCTCTGATCGCACCGCCGCAACGTCGGCTTGGCGTCACCGAAAGTTGGGCCTGGCGCCTGCGCATGGTGCTCAGTACGGGATTTCGCTGCACCCGTCGCTACCTCGAATATCATGCTGCCGTGGAGGCCTGTGTGCCGAACGACTCGGTGCACGTCCTGCCATTGCTGGGGGTGCATCCACAATTCCAGGGCAAACATTTCGGCGAGCAGTTGTTGCAGGCCGTGCACAACTGGTGCGCGGTGGATGAAAACTCACAGGGCGTGATCCTCGACACCGGGAATCCGCGTTATCTGGAGTTCTACAAGCGTCAAGGCTACGAGGAAATTGGTGAGGTCGCCGTAGGACCGATCCGCGAACACGTGTTTTTTCACCCCAATCCCCAGGTGTTACAAACAGCAACTGCTTGAACGGCGAACTTTCCGGGCATGTCAGGCTCTATCACGCTCTCAAGCTCGTGATAGCATCCGCGCCTATGAAGTTTCCAGGAAGAATTACCAGTGGCGTGCTCATGCTGTTATCCAGCTGCACGGCGCTGGCGCAAAGTGAATTGGATGTGCGGATCAAACCGTCCAACGATGAACTGAAGGCCAATATAGAGGGCTATATCGGCAGCCTCGGCGATCGTGACGAAGAAGCCTTGCAGCGCTTCGGTCGTGGCGCCGAAGAGCAGGCGCGCAAGGCCTCCCAGGCCTTGGGTTATTACCAGCCGCACATCGACAGCGAGGTGAAAGGTGGCAAGACACCACGCCTGGTGTTGACCATCGATCCTGGCGAGCCGGTGCATCTGCGCAATGTGACGATACGCGTCGACGGACCGGCGGCCTCCCTCAAAACCTTTCGTGTACCCAAGAGCGACGCGCTCAAACCAGGGGCGGTGCTCAATCATGGGCATTACGAGGACGCCAAGCGCCTGATCCAGAATCAGGCTTCGCGCTATGGCTTTTTCAGCGGCCGTTTCACCCGTTCAAAATTGTCGGTCGACCCGCGAGCCGGCGTCGCCGATATCGAACTGATCTATGAAAGTGGCCCGCGCTATACCTTGGGCAAGGTCAGTTTCGAGGGTGATACGCCGTTCGATGACGAGCTGCTGCAACGCATGGTGCCATTCAAGGCCGGCGAGCCGTATGACTCGGAACTGATCGCCGAACTCAATCAGAATCTGCAATCGAGCGGGTACTTCGAAGGCGTGCGCGTGGACGCGGCACCCAAGGCGTCCAAGGACGATGCGATCCCGGTGGACGTCAAGCTCGAAACCCGCAAGCCGCGGACCATGGGCCTGGGCCTGGGTTTCTCCACCGACGTCGGCCCACGCGCCAAGGCCAACTGGACCCGACACTGGGTCAACGCCCAAGGGCACAGTTATGGCTGGGAGACCGAAGTCTCGGCGCCGCGGCAAAACGTCGGGCTGTTCTACGACATTCCACTGGACCCGCCACTGACCGACAAACTGCGTTTTGCCGGCGGTTATCAGAATGAGGACATCGCCGGCACCGACACCCACAGCAAGTTGCTGACCCTCGGCCCCGAATGGCACAGCAAATTGCCCAGCGGCTGGCAACGGGTGGTGTCGCTGAAGTGGCAGCGCGAGGATTACCAACTTGGCGATGACTCCGGACTCAGTAACCTGCTGATGCCCGGCGTGAATTATTCGTACCTGAAAAGCGACAACCGCATCGACCCGCATAACGGCTATCGGCTGCAATTCGAATCCAGAGTGGCCAAGGAAGGTTTGGGTTCCGACAGCAACCTGCTCTACGGCACGGCGCTGGTCAAAGGCTTGACCACGGTGTTCGACAACCATCGTTTTCTCGGGCGGGTGCAGGTCGGCGGCAGTGCCACCAACGGCTTCAAATCGGTGCCGCCATCGCTGCGCTTCTTCGCCGGTGGCGATCAGAGCGTGCGCGGTTACGACTATCAGAGCCTGTCCCCGGAAAACTCCGACGGTGCCCGTATCGGTGGTCGCTACATGGTGGCCGCCAGCGCGGAATATCAGTATTCCATCGCCGAAAAATGGCGGGTCGCGACCTTTGTCGATCAGGGCAACTCCTTCAATACACTCGAACTGCCGAATCTCAAGACCGGGGTCGGTATCGGCGTGCGCTGGGTATCGCCGGTGGGGCCTATCCGCCTCGACCTGGCCCGCGCGCTGGACGACGATGGCGGCTTTCGACTGCACTTTTCCATGGGGCCTGAGCTGTGAAGCGTGGTTTGAAAGTAACGCTGCTGGCGATAGCGGCATTGTTGATGCTGGTTGTCCTGACGCTGGTCACGGTGCTGGGCACGGCGACGGGCAGCCGCTGGGCATTGGGCTTCGTGCCGGGCTTGACCCTGGACAACTTCCAGGGCCGGCTGGGCGGGCAGTGGAGTGCCGACCGGGTGTTGTGGCAACAGGCCAACAACCGGGTTGAGCTGAGCAAGGTGATTTTTGCCTGGTCGCCGTTGTGCCTGACTCGCATGACCTTGTGCATCGAGCAATTGCAGGCCGATCAGGTCAGCCTGACGTTCCCGCCGGGTGCCGAAGAGTCAGACAGCGGCCCGATCACACTTCCGCAGCTCAAGTTACCCTTGGCCATCGAACTGGGGGAGATCAAGGTCGGCAGCCTGTTGTTCAACGGCAGCGAAGAGCTCAAGGGCTTGCAACTGGCGGCGCACTGGACGACGGCCGGTTTGAGGATCGATTCGGCGGCGTTGCAGCGCGATGACCTGAGCCTGAACCTGTCCGGCCTGCTGCAACCCTCCGGCAACTGGCCCCTCAGTGCCGAAGGCAAACTGACCCTGTTGTCGACGCCTGAACCCTTGGCGCTGGCGCTGAAAGTCGACGGCGATCTGCTCAAAACCCTGAACTTGAAAGCCGACAGCAGCGGTTACCTCAACGGGCAACTGAGCGGCGAACTGCAACCGCTGGTGGAAAACCTGCCGGCCAAGGTGCGGATCACCGCCGATGGCTTCAAGCCGAGTACCGATCTGCCGGACACCCTGCAACTCAATCAGCTGGAGCTCACCGGCGCTGGCGACCTGAAGAACGGCTACGCGCTGCTCGGCAAAGCCACGCTGCCCGCCGAGCAAGGGCCAGTCGCCCTGGTGCTGCAAGGCAAGGTCGACGCCAAGGGCGCGCAGATCGCCGCGCTGGACCTGACCGCCAACGACAAGCAAAGCCTCAAACTCACTGGACAGCTGGATTGGAGCAAGGGCCTGAGCGCCGAGGCGAAGATCGACTGGCTGGACTTCCCATGGCACAGGCTCTATCCGCTCATCGACGAACCGCAAGTAGCGCTTCGCACGTTCACCGGCGAAGTCTCCTACACCGACGGTAAGTACCTTGGGCATTTCGCCGCCGCGGCGGACGGTCCGGCCGGCGCTTTCACCCTGGCCAGCCCGTTCGCGGGCGACCTGACGAAAATCTATCTGCAGCAGATTCAACTCCAGGCTGGGCAGGGTAAGGCCGAAGGTCACCTCAACCTGCAATTCGCCGACGGCATTGCCTGGGACACCGCGCTGGACCTGTCGGCGATCAACCCTGCGTACTGGGTCGCGGAGCTGCCGGGTACGCTGGCCGGGCCGTTGCGCAGCACGGGCGAAATGAAGAATGACACGCTCAGCCTCAATGCCGACCTGGACCTCAAAGGCAAACTGCGCGGGCAACCGGCGGTGATCCAGGCCAAGGCCGATGGCCGTGGCGAGCAATGGAACCTCAATGCCCTGCAAGTTCGACTCGGCGATAACAGCATCAGTGGCAAAGGCAGCCTGCAACAGAAACTCGCCGGCCAGATCGATCTCAAGTTGCCGCGCCTGGCCCAGCTCTGGCCGCAACTGCGCGGCCAACTCAATGGCCGCGTGGATGTCGCCGGCACGCTCAAGGCGCCCCAGGGCAAGCTTGACCTGCAAGGCTCGCAACTGGCTTTCCAGGACAATCGCCTGCAAAGCCTGAACCTGGACGCCACCCTGGACAGTGCGCAAAGGGCGAAAATCGACCTCAAGGGCAGCGGCATCCGGGCCGGTGACACCTCGCTGGGAACGCTGACCGCCAGCGGCCAGGGCGATATCAAGAACCAGAAGCTGAACCTCGATCTGCAAGGGCCGAAGCTGAAACTGGCGCTGGGTCTGGACGGTGCGCTGGACAAGGGCAATTGGCGCGGACGCCTGGCCAGCGGTGACATCCAGGCCGGTGGCCAGGACTGGAAGCTGCAAGGGCCGGCGAAACTCGAACGCCTGGCGGACGGCAAAATCAGTTTTGGCGCCCATTGCTGGGCATCCGGCCAGGCCAGTCTGTGCGGTGAAGACTCGCGCCTGATGCCCGAGCCGAAGCTGCGTTATCACCTCAAGCAGTTCCCGATCGACAGCCTCGCGCAATGGTTGCCGAAGGATTTCGCCTGGCAGGGTCGTCTCAACGCCGACCTGCAACTGGACCTGCCGGCCAGCGGCCCGAACGGCCAGATCAGCGTCGATGCCGGCGGCGGCACGTTGCGCATCAAGGAAAAGGAGCAGTGGCTGGACTTCCCGTACCAGACCCTGAAACTCACCAGCAAACTCACGCCCAAACGCATCGACACCGAGCTCAATTTCGTCGGTGGCAAACTCGGTGAGTTGATGGTGCAGGCGCAGCTCAATCCGTTGCCGAAGAACAAACCGTTGAGCGGCTCGTTCCGCTTGAGCGGGCTGGACCTGTCGGTGGCGCGACCGTTCGTGCCGATGGTCGAGAAACTGACCGGGCGCTTGAACGGCAGCGGCACGATTTCCGGCGGGCTGCTGGCGCCGCAAGTCAACGGCAGTCTGCAACTCAGCGACGGTCAGATCTCCGGGCCTGAATTGCCGATGGAGCTGAAAAACCTGCACGTTCAAGCTCTCATCGCCGGTGAAAGCGTAGAACTGAACGGCGGCTGGAGCAGCGGCAAGGCCGGGCAGGGCAGCCTGAACGGCAACATAGCCTGGGGTCAGGCACTGGTGGTGGACCTGGCGCTCAAGGGCTCGCAGTTACCGGTCACCGTCGAGCCATACGCCAAGCTGGAAGTCGCACCGGACCTGAAAATCTCGATGAAGGGCGACGAGTTGGCCATCGTCGGCAAAGTGCTGGTGCCCAAGGGCGAAATCACCATTCGCGAGTTGCCGCCGTCAACGGTCAAGGTCTCCGATGACACGGTGATCGTCGGTCAGCAAACCGAGGAGGGCAAACCGCCGCTGGCGATGAAGATGGACATCGAAGTGCTGGTCGGCGAGGACAAGCTGAGCTTCGCCGGGTTTGGCTTGACCGCGAATGTGCAGGGGCATGTGCACATCGGTGACAACATGGACACCCGTGGCGAGCTGTGGCTAAACGATGGCCGATACCGCGCCTACGGCCAGCGGCTTTCGGTGCGCCGGGCACGCTTGCTGTTCGCCGGGCCCATCGATCAGCCGTATCTGGACATCGAGGCCATTCGCAAGACCGACGATATCATCGCCGGCATTCGCCTGAGTGGCAGCGCCGAGCAGCCGACCACACAGATCTTTTCCGAACCGGCCATGAGCCAGGAGGAGGCCCTGTCTTATCTGGTGCTCGGGCGTCCGCTGAGCAGCAATGGTGAAGACAACAACATGCTCGCCCAGGCAGCCCTCGGTCTGGGCTTGATGGGCAGTTCCGGAGTGACCAGTGGTCTGGCCAAGAACCTGGGCATCCAGGACTTCCAGCTTGACACTCAGGGCAGCGGTACCACCACCAGTGTGGTGGCCAGCGGCAACCTTTCCGAGAAGCTCAGCCTGCGCTATGGCGTCGGTGTGTTCGAACCGGCCAACACCATTGCCTTGCGCTACAAGCTGAGCAAGAAGGTCTATCTCGAAGCTGCTGGCGGCGTGGCCAGTTCGCTGGATATCTTCTACAAGCGGGATTTCTAGGCCTGCGTTTTCTTTAAAACCGAGTCGCCCCCATCGCGAGCAAGCTCGCTCCCACAAGGTCCAGTGCGATCCTTGTGGGAGCGAGCTTGCTCCGGGCGGCGTTCCGACGATGGCGTCAGAGTGGCCGCAACAAATTCCGACACCGTTTGTCAACTATTTACAAAGCTTGCTAACTATTGCATTGACATTCGCTGCCTAGGCAGTAACATCTCGACATACATTCACTGCCTAGGCAGCTAATTGGTGGTCAGATGAAACATTTCTCTCCGGAAGATTTCCAGAATTGCCATCTCGGCCTGTTGCTCGGGCGCGCCGCGCTGCTCAAGGACCGGATCATCGACACCCACATGGAACCCCACGGCATTACCGCCGCGCAGTTCAAGGTGTTGATCATCATGGCCCAGTTCGGCGTCGATTCGCCGGGCGAGTTGTGCCGTCACCTGTCCCTCGACAGCGGCTCGATGACGCGCATGCTCGATCGCCTGGAACAGAAAGGTTTCCTTGCCCGCCAACGCTCCGAGGCGGATCGCCGCCAGGTGCAGTTGGTACTGACCGAAGAAGGGCAGAAGCTGGCCGACCGCCTGCCGCACATCGGCGCCGAAGCCATGAATGAACTGGCCGGTGCAATCACTCCAGAAGAATTGAAAACCCTGGAGCTGATCCTGAAGAAAATTCTGGTGGCAGCCGGTGACGCGATCACCCTGCTGCGGGTAGGTGACAAATGAGCAGTAACCCCTTGCGTACCGGCCTGAGCCTGGTGTTGTTGGCCATGAGCCTGGCCGGTTGCGCCAGTTACAGCGGCCTGAAAACCGAAGGCGTCAACCTCGATGCGAAGAGCCTCAAGGCCGGGCAATCCCTTGGCGGCGTGACCCTGTCGCCAGCCGCCTGGCCGAAAAGCGACTGGTGGAAAAGCCTCGGCGACCCGCAACTCGACGGTCTGATCCGCGAGGCCCTGCGCGACAGTCCGGACATGCAGATCGCCGACGCCCGTGCCCATCAGGCCAGCGCTGCCGCTTCCGCAGCCGACGCCGAGCGGATGCCGACCCTGGATGCCAGCGCCGGTGTCAGCCGCTCTCGCCTGGCCCGAGACCAGGACCCGCGCGGGCAGGGTGATGCATACGCCACCATTCGCAACATAAGCACCGGTTTCAATTACAACTTCGACCTGTGGGGTGGCCAGCGCGATGCCTGGGAAGCCGCTCTGGGCCAGGCTCGTGCCGCCGAAGTCGACCAGCAGGCCGCGCAACTGACGCTGGCCGCCGATGTCGCCCGGGCCTACAGCGATCTGGGGCAGGCGCACATCGTCTATGACCTGTCCAGCGAAGACCTCAAGCGCACCCGACAAATGCTCGAGCTGAGCCAGCGGCGCCTGACTGCCGGGATCGACAGCCAGTATCAGTTCCAGCAGACCGAAAGCCTCGAAGCCACATCCCAGGCCAATCTGATCGATGCCGAAAAACGCCTGAACAGCACGAAAATCGCGCTTGCGGTGCTGCTCGGCAAAGGTCCGGACCGAGGCAATGAAATTGCCCGTCCGAACATTCTTCAGCCGAGTGCGGTAGCGCTACCTTCAGTGCTGCCGGCCGAGTTGCTCGGGCGTCGCCCGGACCTGGTGGCCGCGCGCTGGCGGGTCGAGGCGGCGAGCAAAAACATCGATGCCGGCAAGACCCGGTTCTATCCCAACTTGAACCTCAGCGCCGCTGCCGGTGCCGAATCCCTGTTGGGCGATGCGATGTTTGGTTCGGCCAGCCGCTTCTTCAACATTGCACCGACGATCTCTGTGCCGATTTTCGACGGTGGCCGCCTGCGCGCCGACCTCGATTCGCGCGACGCCGATTACGACCTCGCCGTGGCGCAGTACAACAAAAGCCTGGTGAAGGCGCTGGGGGATGTCAGTGACAGCATCAACCAGCTGCGTGATATCGGCCGGCAGATCGCTGCCCAACAGCACGCCACCGACATCGCCCAGGATTCCTACAACACCGTGGTCCAGCGTTACGGTTCCGGCATCGGCAACTACCTGGACGTGCTCAGCATCGAGCAGCAATTGCTCCAGGCCCAGCGTCAGCTGGCCAACCTGAATGCCGAGCAGATTGACCTGTCGATCCAGTTGATGCAGGCGCTGGGCGGCGGATTCCAGCCTGAGGCCATCGCCTCGGCCAACGCCACGCCAGCCACGCTGACCCACTAATTCAAGGTACTTGTCATGGCCACTGCCGATACAACTCAACCTCCTGAAAACACCCAGGGCAACCCCAATTCGGGCAAGCGCAAATTCATGCTGTTGATCCTGGCGGCCTTCGTCGTGCTGAGCGGCGCGGGCGTCTGGGCCTACCACGAATTCTACGGGCGCTGGAGCGAAAGCACCGACGACGCCTATGTGAACGGCAACGTGGTGGAAATCACGCCGCTGGTCACCGGCACCGTGGTCAGCATCGGCGCCGATGACGGCGATCTGGTCCATGAAGGCCAGGTGCTGGTGAACTTCGACCCGAACGACGCCGAAATCGGGTTGCAAAACGCCCAGGCCAATCTGGCCCGCACCGTGCGTCAGGTGCGCGGCTTGTACAGCGATGTGGATGGCATGAAAGCCCAGGTCAACGCCCAGAAAGCCGAAGTGCAAAAGGCCCAGGACAACTTCAGCCGACGCAAGAATCTCGCCGCTGGCGGGGCGATTTCCCAGGAAGAGCTGTCCCACGCCCGCGACGACCTGACCTCGGCGCAAAACGCCCTGGCCAACGCCGAACAAAGGCTCAAGACCACCAGCGCGCTGGTCGATGACACCGTGGTTTCGTCGCACCCGGACGTGATGGCCGCCGCCGCGCAATTGCGTCAGGCCTACCTGAACAACTCGCGCAGCGTCCTGATTGCACCGGTCACCGGTTATGTGGCCAAACGCTCTGTACAGCTTGGTCAGCGTGTACAACCGGGTACCGCGCTGATGGCGGTGATTCCGCTGGATCAGCTGTGGATCGACGCCAACTTCAAGGAAACCCAGCTGCGTGACATGCGTATCGGTCAGCCGGTGGAGATCGAAACCGACCTCTACGGCAGCGACGTGAAGTACAGCGGCACCATCGACAGCCTCGGCGCCGGGACCGGCAGCGCATTTGCCTTGCTGCCGGCGCAGAACGCCACCGGCAACTGGATCAAGATCGTGCAGCGCGTGCCGGTGCGAGTCCACGTCAATGCCGAGGAGCTGGCCAAACATCCGCTGCGGGTCGGTTTGTCGACCATGGTCGATGTGAACCTGCGCGATCAGAGCGGGCCGGTGCTGGCGCAACAACCGCCGCAGAAGGCTTCGTTCAGCACCAACGTCTACGACCGTCAACTGGCCGAGGCCGACGCGATGATCACCCAGTTGATCCACGACAACAGCGCCGCGGTCAGCAAGACCGCGCAACGCTGATTCGCCAATCCGTCAGCTGCGCCGGCAACCGGCGCAGCGCCAGACCCGCTCCAAAAAAATCAGCTTCAAAGGATTCGCGATGAGCAATAACGCGTCTTTCACACCGCCCAGCCTGCTGCTCAGCACCATCGGCCTGTCGCTGGCGACCTTCATGCAGGTGCTCGACACCACCATCGCCAACGTGGCGCTGCCGACGATCTCCGGCAACCTGGGCGTGAGTTCGGAGCAGGGCACCTGGGTCATCACTTCATTCGCGGTGAGTAACGCCATCGCCTTGCCGCTGACCGGTTGGCTCAGTCGCCGTTTTGGCGAGGTGAAGCTGTTTGTCTGGGCGACACTGCTGTTCGTGCTGGCTTCTTTTCTCTGCGGGATTTCCACCTCGATGCCGGAGCTGGTGGGCTTCCGGGTGCTGCAAGGTGTAGTGGCCGGGCCGCTGTACCCGATGACCCAGACCCTGCTGATTGCAGTTTACCCCCCGGCGAAACGGGGGATGGCGCTGGCGTTGTTGGCGATGGTCACGGTGGTCGCGCCGATTGCCGGGCCGATCCTCGGCGGCTGGATCACCGACAGCTACAGCTGGCCGTGGATTTTCTTCATCAACGTGCCGATCGGCCTGTTCGCCGCGTGGGTGGTGACCCAGCAGATGAAAAAGCGCCCGGTGGTCACCAGCCGCCAACCGATGGATTACGTCGGCTTGATCGCGCTGATCATCGGCGTCGGCGCGTTGCAGATTGTCCTCGACAAGGGCAACGATGCCGACTGGTTCGAGTCCGGTTTCATCGTGATCGGTTCGGTGATTTCGGTGGTGGCCCTGGCGTTCTTCGTGATCTGGGAAATGACCGACGAACACCCGGTGGTCAACCTGCGCCTGTTCGCCCATCGCAACTTCCGTTACGGCACCATTGTGCTGATTCTGGGCTATGCCGGGTTCTTCGGAATCAACCTGATCCTGCCGCAGTGGCTGCAGACGCGCTTGGGCTACACCGCGACCTGGGCCGGTTTTGCCGTGGCACCGCTGGGGATCCTGCCGGTGCTGCTGTCGCCGTTTGTCGGCAAGTACGCGCCGCGATTCGACATGCGCGTGCTGGCGGGCGGGGCGTTCCTGGCCATCGGCCTGAGCTGTTTCATGCGCGCAGGTTTCACCAATGAAGTGGACTTCCAGCACATCGCCATGGTGCAGCTATTCATGGGGATTGGTGTGGCGCTGTTCTTCATGCCGACCTTGACCATCCTGCTCTCGGACCTGCCGCCGAGCCAGATTGCCGACGGTTCGGGGTTGGCGACGTTCTTGCGGACCCTGGGCGGTAGTTTTGCGGCGTCGCTGACCACCTGGATCTGGATTCGTCGTGCCGATCAGCATCACGCCTACCTGACCGAAAGCATCACCCCGTTCGATCCGGCGACCCGCGAAGCGCTGACCCATCTGGGCGGGGCAGGGGCCAGGGCCTATACGCAACTGGAGCAGACGGTGATCAGCCAGGCGTACATCATGTCCACGGTGGACTACTTCACCTTGCTGGGCTGGATGTTCATGGGGCTGATATTGATTGTGTGGCTGGCCAAGCCGCCGTTTACTGCCAAGGCGGGGCCTGCGGCTTCAGCGGGACACTAAACACCGCACAACCCCTGTAGGAGCGAGCCTGCTCGCGATAGTGGTGGATCAGTCAACAGAGATATTGAATGTTAATCCGCTATCGCGAGCAGGCTCGCTCCTACAGGGGTTTGTGTTTGGTAGTTAGTTCGCGGGTGCAGCCAGTTGTGGTGGCGGAGTGAAATCAAAGGGCGCCAGCGCAAACCCTTGCTCATCCACCTGTAACGCCCACCCTTGGCGATCCCAATCCCCCAGCACAATGCGCCGGGCCGCTTGCTCACCTAGCTGCAATTTGTGAATCGCGGGACGATGGGTATGCCCGTGGATCAAGGTCTTCACGCCGTACACCTGCATGATCCGTGGAATCTCTTCGGGCGTGACATCGACGATGTCGTTGGCCTTCATCCGTGTTTGTGCACGGCTTTCACTGCGCAGCTTGCGCGCCAGCTTGTGCCGGGTGCGCAGCGGCAGGTGCCGCAGGATAAACAGGGTGACCGGGTTGCGCAGGTAGCGACGCAGCTTCATATAGGCTTCGTCGCGGGTGCAGAGGCTGTCGCCGTGCATCAGCAGCACCGGCTCGCCGTTGAGTTGCACGACACTCGGATCTTTCAACAAGGTGCAGCCTGCCTGTTTGCAGAACGCCTTGCCGAGCAGGAAGTCGCGATTGCCGTGCATCAGAAAAATGGCCGTGCCGCTGTCGCTGAGGTCGCGCAGGGCCTGGCAGATGGAACGCTGGAAGGGTGTCATGGCGTCGTCGCCAATCCATACCTCGAAAAAGTCGCCCAGAATGTACAACGCACTCGCCGAGCGGGCGCGTCCGGCGAGCAAATCCAGAAACGCCCGGGTGATGTCCGGGCGCTCCTCTTCCAGATGCAAGTCTGAAATCAGCAATATCACTCAATGATCTCGGCTTTCTCGATGATCACGTCGTCTGCCGGTACGTCCTGGTGGCCGGACTTGGAGGTGGTGGCCACGCCTTTGATCTTGTCGACAACGTCGGTGCCTGCGGTCACTTTACCGAATACCGCGTAGCCCCAGCCTTGAACGTTCTTGCCGCTGTGGTTCAGGAAGCTGTTGTCCGCCACGTTGATGAAGAACTGGGCGGAAGCCGAATGCGGTTCCATGGTGCGGGCCATGGCGACGGTGTACTTGTCGTTGGAAAGGCCGTTGTCCGCTTCGTTCTGGATGCTTGGACGCTTGTCTTTCTTTTCTTTCATGCCTGGCTCGAAACCGCCGCCCTGGATCATGAAGTTACCGATGACGCGGTGGAAAACGGTGTTTTCGTAGTGACCGGCTTTGACGTATTCGACGAAGTTGGCCACGGTGATCGGGGCTTTATCGGCGTTCAGTTCGAGGACGATGTCGCCGAAGTTGGTAGTCAGTTTGACTTGGGTCATGATCGTTACTCTTTATAAGGAATTCGTGGTGTTGGAACATCATGTCCCGCCACCGGTTCAGCCTGTTTTGGCCAAGGTGCGCAGTTTAGCGTGCCAGACGCGAATTTCGAGGCTGTTTTTTCATTTACGGCCTATTAAATGCGACGGTTTACAGAGTGCGCTCTGTCAGGCACTTGACAGCATCGGCTATGATAGCGGCTTTGTTTTGTCCGGCCTTCATTACGGCCACGCACTTGTACGTTCAAGGATCCTATGAGCAAGCCCACTGTCGACCCTACCTCGAATGCCAAGACCGGCCCTGCCGTGCCGGTCAACTTCCTGCGGCCGATCATCCAGGCAGACCTGGACTCGGGCAAGCACACGCAAATCGTCACCCGTTTCCCGCCTGAACCCAACGGCTACCTGCACATCGGTCACGCCAAGTCGATCTGTGTGAACTTCGGCCTGGCCCAGGAGTTCGGCGGCGTCACGCACCTGCGTTTCGACGACACCAACCCGGCCAAGGAAGACCAGGAATACATCGACGCGATCGAAAGCGACGTCAAATGGCTGGGCTTCGAGTGGTCCGGTGAAGTGCGCTACGCCTCGCAATATTTCGACCAGTTGCATGACTGGGCGGTGGAGTTGATCAAGACCGGCAAGGCCTATGTTGACGACCTGACCCCTGAGCAAGCCAAGGAATACCGTGGCAGCCTGACCGAGCCGGGCAAGAACAGTCCGTTCCGCGACCGCTCGGTTGAAGAGAACCTCGACCTGTTCGCCCGCATGAAGGCCGGCGAGTTCAAGGACGGCGCACGCGTGCTGCGGGCCAAGATCGATATGGCCTCGCCGAACATGAACCTGCGCGACCCGATCATGTACCGCATCCGACATGCCCATCACCACCAGACCGGTGACAAGTGGTGCATTTACCCGAACTACGACTTCACCCACGGTCAGTCGGACGCCATCGAAGGCATTACCCACTCGATCTGCACCCTGGAGTTCGAAAGCCATCGTCCGCTGTACGACTGGTTCCTCGATAACCTGCCAGTACCGGCGCACCCGCGCCAGTACGAGTTCAGCCGCCTGAACCTGAACTACACCATCACCAGCAAGCGCAAGCTCAAGCAGCTGGTCGATGAAAAACACGTCAATGGCTGGGACGACCCGCGCATGTCCACGCTGTCGGGCTTCCGCCGCCGTGGCTACACGCCGAAATCGATCCGCAACTTCTGCGAAATGATCGGCACCAACCGTTCCGACGGCGTGGTCGACTTCGGCATGCTCGAATTCAGCATCCGCGACGACCTCGACCATAGCGCCCCGCGTGCCATGTGCGTGTTGCGTCCGCTGAAAGTCGTGATCACCAACTACCCGGAAGGCCAGGTCGAGAACCTCGAACTGCCGTGCCATCCGAAAGAAGACATGGGCATGCGCGTTCTGCCATTCGCCCGTGAGATCTATATCGACCGTGAAGACTTCATGGAAGAGCCGCCAAAAGGCTACAAGCGCCTGGAGCCGAACGGCGAAGTGCGTCTGCGCGGCAGCTACGTGATCCGTGCCGACGAAGCGATCAAGGACGCCGACGGCAATATCGTCGAACTGCGCTGCTCGTACGATCCGGACA
Source organism: Pseudomonas sp. P5_B3 (assembly GCF_056400405.1). Classification (NCBI taxonomy): domain Bacteria; kingdom Pseudomonadati; phylum Pseudomonadota; class Gammaproteobacteria; order Pseudomonadales; family Pseudomonadaceae; genus Pseudomonas; species Pseudomonas sp. P5_B3. The sequence continues at coordinate 26,247 of NZ_JBFULI010000033.1, forward strand.
CCCTGGGCAAGAACCCTGAAGGCCGCAAGGTCAAAGGCGTGGTGCACTGGGTGCCGGCTGCGGCCAGCGTCGAGTGCGAAGTGCGTCTGTACGATCGTCTGTTCCGCTCGGCCAACCCTGAGAAGGCCGAAGACAGCGCCAGTTTCCTGGACAACATCAACCCTGATTCGCTGCAGGTACTCACCGGTTGTCGTGCCGAGCCTTCGCTGGGCAATGCACAGCCGGAAGACCGTTTCCAGTTCGAGCGCGAAGGTTACTTCGTCGCCGATCTCAAGGACTCGAAACCAGGTCAGCCGGTATTCAACCGTACCGTGACCCTGCGTGATTCGTGGGGCCAGTGATTCAAGGAACATAAAGTGCTTACGATCTACAACACGCTCACCAAGAGCAAAGAAGTTTTCAAACCGCTGGATGGCAACAATGTGCGCATGTATGTCTGCGGGATGACCGTGTACGACTACTGCCACATTGGCCATGGCCGCAGCATGGTCGCGTTCGACCTCGTGACCCGCTGGTTGCGGTTCAGCGGTTACAACCTGACCTACGTGCGCAACATCACCGACATCGAAGACAAGATCATCAATCGTGCCCGCGAGAACGGCGAGCCGTACGACGCGTTGACCGAGCGCATGATCACCGCGATGCACGAGGACGAGGCGCGCCTCAACATCCTCAAACCGGATATGGAGCCACGTGCCACGGATCACATCCCTGGCATGCTGAGCATGATCCAGACCCTGATCGACAAGGGTTACGCCTACGCGCCAGGCAATGGCGACGTGTACTACCGCGTCGCCAAGTTCATGGGCTACGGCAAGCTGTCGCGCAAGAAGATCGAAGACCTGCGCATCGGCGCCCGCATCGAAGTCGACGAGTCCAAGCAGGACCCGTTGGACTTCGTGCTGTGGAAAGCCGCCAAGCCGGGCGAGCCGAGCTGGGAATCACCGTGGGGCGCCGGGCGTCCGGGCTGGCACATCGAATGCTCGGTGATGTCGACCTGCTGCCTCGGTGAGACTTTCGACATTCATGGCGGCGGCAGCGACCTCGAGTTCCCGCACCACGAAAACGAAATCGCCCAGAGCGAAGCGGCCACCGGCAAGACCTACGCCAATGCGTGGATGCATTGCGGCATGATTCGCATCAATGGCGAGAAGATGTCCAAGTCCCTGAACAACTTCTTCACCATTCGCGACGTGCTCGACAAGTACCACCCGGAAGTCGTGCGTTACCTGCTGGTGTCGAGCCACTACCGCAGCGCCATCAACTACTCGGAAGACAACCTCAAGGACGCCAAGGGCGCCCTGGAGCGTTTCTACCACGCGTTGAAAGGCCTGCCGACTGTCGCGCCTGCCGGTGGCGAAGCCTTCGTCGAGCGTTTCACCCAGGTGATGAACGACGACTTCGGCACGCCGGAAGCCTGCGCGGTGCTGTTCGAGATGGTCCGCGAGATCAACCGCCTGCGCGAGAGTGATCTGAACGCAGCGGCCGGTCTGGCAGCCCGTTTGAAAGAACTGGCCAGCGTGCTGGGTGTGTTGCAGCTCGAGGCCGATGACTTCCTGCAGGCCGGTGCCGAAGGGCGCGTGGATGCCGCTGAAGTCGAGGCGCTGATCGCTGCGCGCCTGGCGGCACGTGCCGGCAAGGACTGGGCTGAATCCGACCGCATCCGCGACCAACTCACCGCCATGGGCGTGGTGCTGGAAGACGGCAAGGGCGGCACGACCTGGCGTCTGGCGGACTGATAGTTTTGCTTGTTACAGACAAAACCCGCCTAGTGCGGGTTTTTGTTTATGGGGTTGGACTCCAGGCTTGTGTTGACAGGGCTGACGCCTTCGCGAGCAGGCTCGCTCCTACATTGGATTTTCGTAATGTCTGAATGTGGTGTGCGACGCAGATCCCCTGTGGGAGCGAGCTTGCTCGCGATGGTCTCAAGCCAAACACCGCCAGTGCGGCCAACCTGTCATTCAGTCTGCCGCAACCGCTTGTAAAGGGTATTGCGGCTAACGCCCAGTCTGCGGGCGAGATACGAAATGTTCCCCCCAACCGCCTGCAACTGCCGGTTCAAATCCTCGGCATCATTCAGGTCCACGGCCAACGGCTCTGGCGCCTCCACCGGCTCCATTTCCAGATCGACAAAAAAATCATCCGGCAAATGTTCCGGTCGTACTGGTTGTTCTTCGGCCATCGCCAACGCCACCTGCATCACGCTGCTGACCTGGCGCAAATTGCCCGGCCATGGGTGGCGGTCGAACAGCTCTAATACTTCGCGGCTTAGGCCCGCCCACTGGCTCGGTTCGCGGTGCTGTTCCCACAGGCGCTTGAACAGAGCTTCTTTATCACTGCGTTCCCTGAGCGGCGGCAACTCCAGGGTCAAGCCGCCGATCCGGTAATACAGATCCTCACGAAACCGCCCCAACTGAACCTGCTCGCGCAGCACATGATTGGTTGCGGAAATGATGCGGATGTCCACCGGGAACAACTCACTGCTGCCCACCGGTTGCACGCAACGCTCCTGCAATACCCGCAGTAACCGCGCTTGGGTAGGCAGCGGCATGTCACCGATTTCGTCGAGAAACAGCGTGCCTTTGTCAGCCTTGCGGATCAGACCAATACTGCCTTTCTGGTTGGCCCCAGTGAACGCGCCTTTCTCATAACCGAACAACTCGGACTCCACCAATTCGGCGGGAATCGCCGCACAGTTGACGGCAATGAACGCTTGTTTGCTGCGCGAGCTGGCCTGGTGCAGCGCTTTGACGAACACTTCCTTGCCGACCCCGGTTTCGCCGTGGATCAGCAAGGGAATATCTTTTTCCAGCAAGCGCTCGGCCTGACGCACGGCCTTTTCCACGCGGCTGTCGCCGAAGTGCAGGGTGTTGAGGCTGATGGCCGCGGGAGCAGCTACAACCGGCTCGGCGAATACTCGGGGTTGAATTGATGCCTGTTTCGGCCGCTTCAACAGGCACTGGAAGCGGTTGCGCCCAGAGGTTTGCAAGGCGAAGGGCAGGCCTTCGGGCTGGTTCAGCAACTCCAGCAGCGAGACCTTGAACAGGCTTTCGACACTGACCCGCGACAGGCTGATGCCCAGCAGATTGTCGGCCCTGCGGTTCGCCGACAGCACCTGGCCGCTTTCATCGAAGATCAGCAACCCCGCCCACTGGCTGTCGAGGTTGTTCAGGCCGGTATTGAACGTCAACTGGAAATGCTGGCCATGGAACAGGTTGAGGATCAGCCGGTTTTCCACGGTCTGGCTCATCATCTTGACCATGCCCAGGGTGTGGGAGGGTGGCAGGTAGCTGTCGCTGGACACGTCCAGCACCGCGATCACCTTGCGCTCGGCATCGAAAATCGGCGCGGCGGAACCGGTCATGAAGCGGTTGGCCTTGAGGAAATGTTCGTCGTGCTCGATGTGTACCGCTTGTTCACAGGCCAGGGCGGTGCCAATGGCGTTGGTGCCGCTGCAGCGCTCCATCCAGCTGGCGCCGGCGCTGAACCCCCGGGCCAGTTTGGGTTCGATAAAGCGCTGTGTACCCCACGACGTGAGCACCTGGCCCTGATGGTCGGCGAGCATGATCAGGCAATTGGAGTTGCTCAGGATGTTCTCGTAGTAGGGCAGCACTTCCTGGTGGGTGGTTTGCACCAGTGAATGCTGGCTCTCCAGCAATTGCGCAATTCCCGCGGCCGGCAATTGGTCGAATGCCGGCGCGCTCTGATGGCTGAGGCCAAACGCGCGGCAACGGGACCAGGAGTCCTGGATGATCGCTTCGTGGGACAACGGCGATGCGGGTGCGGCCATGGCAGTCGATCTCTGAACAAGCTTTTATTGTTTTTATGCTGACTTCAACTACGCACGATCCCTGTAGGAGCGAGCTTGCTCGCGATGGACGTTAACGGAGAAGAGGGCTGCCTGAATAAACGAGGCGCTCTCAAGTGCATCGTCGGAACGCCGCCCGGAGCAAGCTCGCTCCTACAGGGRTCGTGAACAGTCCGTAGAGTGTTGTTCACTATTGTTCACTGTCAATGGGTGAACTGTTCAATTGTTCATTTCAGATTGTTCATTTGTGTTCAGCAACGAACGTTGTTCTGCCGTCCTCCCCGGAAATTTCAAGCGCAATCAATAACTTGAATTTTTTGGCACGGATGTCRCTTTATCGCTCCGGTCGCTTGACTCCAATAATAAAAAGGCCGAGCCATGTCACTCACCCTGGAGCACGTCAGCCGCACCGTCGAGGGCCAGATCTGGATCGACGATGCCAACCTGAGTTTTGAACCCGGTTCCTTCAACGTTTTGCTGGGTCGCACCTTGTCCGGCAAAACCAGCCTGATGCGCTTGATGGCCGGTCTGGACAAGCCCGACAGCGGCCGCATCCTGATGAACGGCGTCGATGTCACCCAGCGCCCGGTGCGCTTGCGCAACGTGTCGATGGTGTATCAGCAGTTCATCAATTACCCGACCATGACCGTCTTCGAGAACATCGCCTCGCCGCTGCGTCAGGCCGGTGTATCCAGCGAGCTGATCCAGAGCAAGGTGCTGGAAACCGCGAAGATGCTGCGCATCGAGAAATTCCTCCAGCGCCATCCCCTCGAACTCTCCGGCGGCCAACAACAGCGTACGGCCATGGCCCGGGCGCTGGTCAAGGACGCCGAGCTGATCCTGTTCGACGAGCCACTGGTCAACCTCGACTACAAGTTGCGCGAAGAGCTGCGCCAGGAAATGCGCGAGCTGTTCAAGGCGCGCCACACGATTGCCATCTACGCCACCACTGAACCCAACGAAGCCCTGGCTCTGGGCGGTACCACGACCATTCTTCATGAAGGCCGGGTGATCCAGAGCGGCAAGTCCTCCGAGGTTTATCACCAACCGCAATCGGTGCTGGCGGCCGAGCTGTTCTCCGAACCGCCGATCAATCTGATGCCGGGGCGCATTGCCGGCAACGAAGTCAGTTTCGCCAATTTCGTGCACTTTCCGTTAAACGTCGATCTGCGGCCGGTAGGCGAGGGCGAGTTCCGTTTTGGCGTGCGCCCCAGCCATATTTCGCTGGTGCCAAGCAACGACGATGACCTTGAGCTGGCAGTGACCGTCGAGGTGGCCGAGATCAGCGGTTCGGAAACCTTCCTGCACGTGCGCAACGAGTATTTCCTGCTGGTGCTGCACTTGCCGGGTGTTCACGAATACGACGTCGATGCGCCGATTCGCATCTATATCCCGACCCATAAACTGTTTGTGTTCGATATGCAGGGGCGGCTGGTTCAGGCGCCTGGTCGCCGCATTGCGAGGGTTGCCTGATGGCCGAAATCCGTTTGCAGAACCTCGCCCACAGCTACTCCAAAACCCCGGTGGGACCTGAGGACTACGCGATCCGTGAAATGGATCACATCTGGGAGCAGGGCGGTGCTTATGCGCTGCTCGGGCCTTCGGGGTGCGGCAAGTCGACCTTGCTCAACATCATTTCCGGGTTGCTCAGCCCGTCTCAAGGGCATGTGCTGTTCGACGGCAAAGCGGTCAATGATCTGACTCCCGAGAAGCGCAACATCGCCCAGGTTTTCCAGTTCCCGGTGGTCTACGACACCATGACGGTGTTCGATAATCTGGCCTTTCCGTTGCGCAATCAGGGCATGGTCGAAGCGAAAATTTACAGCAAAGTGCAGGAAATCGCTGAAGTCCTCGACCTCCAGGCACTGCTGTACAAGAAAGCTCGCAACCTCACCGCCGACGAAAAACAGAAAGTCTCCATGGGCCGCGGGCTGGTGCGCGATGACGTGTCGGCGATCCTGTTCGACGAGCCGCTGACGGTGATCGACCCGCACCTGAAGTGGAAACTGCGGCGCAAGCTCAAGCAGATTCACGAGCAGTTCAACATCACCATGGTCTACGTCACCCACGATCAGCTGGAGGCCTCGACCTTCGCCGACAAGATTGCGGTGATGTACGGCGGGCAGATCGTGCAGTTCGGCACGCCAAGGGAATTGTTCGAGCGCCCGAGCCACACCTTTGTCGGCTACTTCATTGGCAGTCCGGGGATGAACCTGATCGACGTGCAGCCGCAACCGGGTGGTGTCGGTTTCGCCTCGACGCACTTGCCGCTGTCCGAGGCGATGCAGCAGCGTATTGCTGAATCGGAGTGGAAAACCCTGAAGGTCGGCATTCGTCCGGAGTTCGTCCATGTGTGGGACGAAGCGTTCGATGACGCGTTGCGGGCACAGGTCGTACACGTCGAAGACCTGGGCACCTACAAGATCATGAGCCTCGACCTCGATGGCGTCCCCCTTAAAGTGCGCCTGGCCGAAGACAAACCGGTGCCCCAGGGCACGGCCTACATCAGTTTTCCGGCGCAATGGCTGATGGTCTATGCCGACGAATTCCTCCTGGAAACCCAAGCCAACATTGAGGTGCAGCCATGAACAAGGTGCAGAACAACAAGGCCTGGTGGCTGGTGTTGCCGGTGTTCCTGCTGGTGGCGTTCAGTGCGGTGGTCCCGATGATGACCGTGGTCAACTATTCGGTGCAGGATATTTTCGACCAGTCCAGCCGCTATTTCGTCGGTGCCGACTGGTACAAACAGGTACTGCTCGACCCGAGGCTGCATGACTCGTTGCTGCGTCAGTTCATCTATTCGGCCTGTGTGCTACTGATCGAAATTCCGCTGGGCATCGCCATTGCCCTGACCATGCCGACCAAGGGCCGCTGGTCTTCGGTGGTGTTGATCGTGCTGGCTATCCCGCTGCTGATCCCGTGGAACGTGGTCGGCACCATCTGGCAGATCTTCGGTCGCGCCGATATCGGCCTGCTGGGGGCGAGTCTCAAAGCCATGGGCATCAGCTACAACTATGCGTCGAACACCATGGACGCCTGGGTTACGGTGCTGATCATGGACGTCTGGCACTGGACCTCGCTGGTGGCGCTGCTGTGCTTCTCCGGGTTGCGGGCGATTCCCGATGTGTATTACCAGGCGGCGCGTATCGACCGTGCCTCGGCCTGGGCGGTGTTCCGGCATATCCAGTTGCCCAAGCTCAAGAGTGTGCTGCTGATCGCGGTGATGCTGCGCTTCATGGACAGTTTCATGATCTACACCGAACCGTTCGTACTCACGGGCGGCGGTCCTGGCAATGCCACGACCTTCCTCAGTCAGACCCTGACCCAGATGGCCGTAGGGCAATTCGACCTGGGGCCGGCAGCGGCATTCTCGCTGGTGTACTTCCTGATCATCCTGTTGGTGTCCTGGCTGTTCTACACCGCCATGACTCACTCTGACGCCAACCGCTGAGGCCCGCGCCATGAGCAAAAGAAAGCTTATCCCCTTGCTGCTCTACATCCTGTTCCTGCTGGTGCCGATCTACTGGCTGCTGAACATGTCCTTCAAGAGCAACACCGAAATCCTCGGCGGCCTGACGCTTTTCCCACAGGATTTCACCCTGGCCAACTACAAGGTGATCTTCACCGACCCGAGCTGGTACACCGGCTACATCAACTCGGCGTACTACGTGAGCCTGAACACGATCATTTCCCTGACCGTGGCGCTACCGGCGGCCTATGCCTTCTCGCGCTATCGCTTTCTCGGTGACAAGCACCTGTTCTTCTGGCTGCTGACCAACCGCATGGCGCCACCGGCGGTGTTCCTGTTGCCGTTCTTCCAGCTGTATTCCTCGATCGGGCTGTTCGACACCCACATCGCCGTGGCCCTGGCCCACTGCCTGTTCAACGTGCCGCTGGCCGTTTGGATTCTCGAAGGCTTCATGTCCGGCGTGCCCAAGGAAATCGACGAAACCGCCTACATCGACGGCTACAGTTTTCCCAAGTTCTTCGTGAAGATTTTCATCCCGCTGATCGGCTCCGGCATTGGCGTGACGGCGTTCTTCTGCTTCATGTTTTCCTGGGTCGAACTGCTGCTGGCACGAACCCTCACTTCGGTGAATGCCAAACCGATCGCAGCGGTGATGACCCGCACGGTCTCGGCATCCGGCATCGACTGGGGCGTGCTGGCGGCGGCGGGGGTGTTGACCATCCTGCCGGGCATGCTGGTGATCTGGTTCGTGCGCAACCACGTGGCCAAGGGCTTTGCCCTGGGCCGGGTATGAGGAACTGATGATGGAATGGATGAGCTGGACCGCCCCCACGGCGGCATTCTTCAGCGTGATTGCCCTGATCCTGGTGGTCATGACCACTTGGGAATTACGTTCGCCGAGCATCCTTCGGCGTGGTTTTCTGCCGATTGCCACCACCCGTGGCGATCGCTTGTTTATCGGTCTTCTCGGCAGCGCCTACCTGCACTTGCTGGTAATCGGCGTCACCGACTGGAGCATCTGGGTCGCCTTCGCGTTGTCCCTGGTGTGGCTGTTGGCTGTGATGCGTTGGGGCTAGTCGAATCGCTCGGCAATGTTGCTCCGAAATCTAAACAGGAGGTCTTATGTTCGATAAAAACAATAAGCTGCGACATAGCATTTCATTGGCAGCCATGCTGGCACTCAGCGGTTTGAGCGCTTCGGCCTGGGCCGATGCCTACGAAGATGCCGCGAAGAAATGGATCGGCAGTGAATTCAAGCCATCCACGCTGACGGCCGAACAACAACTGGAAGAGCTGAAGTGGTTCATCAAGGCGGCGGAGCCATTTCGCGGGATGAACATCAAGGTGGTGTCGGAAACCATTGCCACCCACGAATACGAGTCCAAGGTGCTGGCCAAGGCCTTCACCGAGATCACCGGGATCAAGCTGACCCACGACCTGCTGCAGGAAGGCGACGTGGTGGAAAAGCTGCAGACCGTGATGCAATCGGACAAGAGCATCTATGACGGCTGGGTCAACGACTCGGATCTGATCGGCACGCACTTCCGCTACGGCAAAACCGAATCGATCACCGACCTGATGGCCAACGAGGGCAAGAGCTTCACCTCGCCGACCCTCGACATCAAGGACTTCATCGGTATCTCGTTCACCACTGCGCCGGACGGCAAGATCTATCAGCTGCCTGACCAGCAGTTCGCCAACCTGTACTGGTTCCGCGCCGACTGGTTCGAGCGTCCGGAGCTGAAAGCCAGGTTCAAGGAAAAATACGGCTACGAGTTGGGCGTGCCGGTGAACTGGTCAGCCTATGAAGACATCGCCAAGTTCTTCAGCGAAGACGTCAAGGAAATCGACGGCAAGCGTGTCTACGGGCACATGGACTATGGCAAGAAAGACCCGTCCCTGGGCTGGCGTTTCACTGATGCCTGGTTCTCCATGGCCGGTGGCGGCGACAAGGGCATCCCCAACGGCTTGCCGGTGGACGAGTGGGGCATCCGCGTCGAGGACTGCCATCCGGTGGGCTCCAGCGTGACCCGCGGCGGCGATACCAACGGGCCAGCGGCGGTGTTCGCCACCACCAAGTATGTGGACTGGATGAAAAAGTACGCGCCACCGGAAGCGGCGGGCATGACTTTCTCCGAATCAGGTCCCGTGCCCTCCCAGGGCAACATCGCCCAGCAGATTTTCTGGTACACCGCGTTCACTGCCGACATGACCAAACCGGGCCTGCCGGTGATGAATGCCGACGGCACGCCGAAATGGCGCATGGCGCCTTCGCCGAAAGGTCCGTATTGGGAGGAGGGCATGAAACTCGGTTATCAGGATGCCGGTTCCTGGACGTTCATGAAGTCCACGCCTGAGAAGCAAAAACTCGCGGCCTGGCTCTATGCGCAGTTCGTGACCTCGAAAACCGTGTCGCTGAAGAAAACCATCGTCGGCCTGACGCCGATCCGCGAATCGGACATCAACTCGCAAGCCATGACCGACCTGGCGCCGAAACTCGGTGGCCTGGTGGAGTTCTACCGCAGCCCGGCCCGCGTGCAATGGACCCCGACCGGGACCAACGTGCCTGATTATCCTCGCCTCGCGCAGTTGTGGTGGAGCCACATCGCCGAAGCCGCCAGCGGCGAGAAAACCCCGCAACAGGCACTCGACGGCCTGGCCAAGGATCAGGACGCGATCATGACCCGCCTGGAACGCTCCAAGGCACAAGCCACCTGCGCCCCGAAAATGAACCCCGAGCGCGATGCGCAATACTGGTTCGACCAGCCGGGCGCACCGAAGCCGAAACTGGAAAACGAGAAGCCTAAGGGCGAAACCGTGAGCTACGCCGAACTGCTGAAATCGTGGGAGGCGGCGCGTAAGTAAAATGGTTGTAATTTGAAAGGCGAACGGCACCGGAAGGTGCCGTTTTTGTTTGTGTCGGGACCAAAAACGAACGCCCGCTTTTCTACAAAAAACTCTATTTAAGGGCTGTTGTAGGAAAAGGATATTTTCTTTTGGCGAAAATTCTGAATCATTCTTTTGACCCTGCCGTGAGGGTCGCGACGCTGATAGCGTCCGCCGCATTATTTCTGAACACCCTTCCAAAGCTAAGGATTTTGAAATGAATGCACCCTTGCAGCCCTTGTATACCAACGAAGTCTCTCCTGAATTTCTCTGCCTCCTGGACGACTCTCCCTTCACCGAGGAACAACTTGCAAGATTTGACGACGAAGACATGACGATCATCCATCAACAGCAGGCTTACGCTGAAGCACATCCCCCTTGCGCCATCTACCGTGTGGCAACCCAAGGCAGCCAAACCCGTGATGGCGGAGTAATCCAACAGGCAGTAGCGCCGCTCACGTTCACATTGGATAACGGTCAGAAAGTAACTGCGGCACAGAAAGGCGATTATGTCGTGTATGCCGATGGAGGTACGGCGCAGATCGTCACGGGCGCGGGACAAGGGAATAACGATTTAGCGCTGGTTGGCAGCCGTCTTTGCAATGGCGACGAAATCATCAACACATTGCAAGGGGGTTACCTGTTCGTTGTGCGTGAAGGTGTATCGATGGCCGAGGATTTTTTGCCCTCTATTGAGGGAGCAGAAACCAATGAGTAAGGGATATTTCATTGGCCTGGACGACAAGACCACCTGTGGCGGCAAGGTCCTGGATGGCGATACCCGGATCATGATGTATGGCATCGCCCATGCTCGCGATGGTGATCGAGTCACCTGTGGCCAGGACGGCAAGATTTACAAAATCGTCGGTGGCATTTCGCACATGATCAGTCATGGCAAAGCCATGGCTGGCACGCTGGATAGCCATAGTGGTTGCCCCTGTAAAGCCCGACTGATTCCCTCGGTGTTCACTGCGACCTATCAAAACGAGACACGCCCCGCGCCGCGTGCGACCAGCGGCGTCGGCTCACTGGCGCCCCAAACTGATAACAGGTTTGCATCGAGACAGCAGGTGGCTGATCCGAAACCTGCAACGAAGGCCACGGCCTTTCTCGTCGATCCAGCTTCCTGCAATCATCCGGACCGAATGGAAGAACTGGCTTGGTACATCGCCAACGAGATGAACCGCAACATCACGCACCCTTCGGTTCTGAAAATGAAGGAGCTGAACAGCTACAGCCCGGAGGCTGAAACAAATAAATATATGGAAATCCCGTTTTATCTGCGACTCGGCCATCAACCCAACTTCCACAGCATCGCCCTTGTCAAGCGAGCCGAGGCGTTTGCGCTGTGGACAGAGCGCGTTGGGCAGAATCGGCCTTGGGATCATAAGCCGAAGATAAAAGTTAATTTTGGGGGCGATGTTCGTCACAAGCAGGGAAAGTATGACTATTTTTACGATATTTGGTCGAATATTCATTACGGATATATAGGAATGGCTGCGGGTTTTTCGGAACAGGTGTTATTGGATGGTGCAGGTGCTGAGCAGATCATTTCCGACACGGTACGTAAGCTTCAAGATTGGGAAAATAGGCCCGGACCTCATCGCTCAGAGGACATAGAGGGATTAAGGGCGTGGGATGACATACCGGACAGGAAGTCCATTGCTATTGGCGTCAACCTCTTCATCACTTATTCAACCGGTGGAGTCAGCGCCAAGACTATTATGGATGAAGTGCTTGCGGGTGATCCGTCTGATTGGGGGAAAGGTATAAGTGTCCACAAATGCGGATAAAAGGTGCCGTTTTTATCTCAAACGCAGACTGCTAACACTATTGCTACTGATATATCTTGTCTGGTATGTCGCTGTCCCGAGGGTCAAAGTCTATTTCTCAGATGATGGAAGTGGTAAATTAGAATTTGTTCTAAATACTCAGAACGATATCTTTAGAGGGGAGATCTTTCCCGGCGAATCTACAGGAGGACCTGGTCATCTTTTTTTCGATGGTGATTTCTTTATGCGGCTTGACTGGACTGCCTCAAATAAAAGTCATTGTATAATGATAAATCCTAGCTGGCCGACGACCAATATCTACATTGCAGCAGATGGAGCTCTCGACAAAAGCTCTAGCAGCGGAACAGATTTAGAGCAATTAGATAAATGCCCTTAGTCAGCGGGATGCGCAGTGTTGGTTTGACCAGCCGGGTGCGCCGAAGCCGAAACTGGCGGACGAGAAGCCCAAAGGGGAGACCGTGAGCTACGCCGAAGTGCTGAAATCGTGGGAGGCGGCGCGTAAACGGCTGAGGCTGTGAAAGGCGAACGGCACCGAAATGTGCCGTTTTATTGGCGGCTGTTTTATCGCCTTCGCGAGCAGGCTCGATCCCACAAGTAATTGAAGGCGCTCCCAGTTGCGTTTAAAAGAGAATCACTGTGCGATATTGGTATTTTTTCAAATTTTTCCAATGAGCAAGAGTCAATACTTATATAGCCCTATGTCCAAAAAACATAGAAATTAAATATAGAAACCAGCCAGTGCAAAGACTGTATATTATTGTTCTCATGTATATTTTTGAGTAAGGTCGGTTCTTGTAGTGTGCTATAGATATTGCTAACAAGCCTATTGATAACAAAGTCAGGATCAGTATGGGGATGATCATTTCCATTTTAGTGAATTCGTACCATACTACTGGGCTACCCTTCATGAGATAGGGGAATGCTATGTGCTGGTTATAAATTGATTTGGCTGAGATCAAGGTGAAAGTGAAAGCAGTAGTGCTGAGTATTAAAGTTAATCGCCAGCGTGGTGCTTTTTTTGTAATTATGGGGTGCGCTTTTTTTCTACACGAATAGCAATTTCCGTGTTTGATTCTGGATGTTCCTGTGTTGTTTGGCGCGTGGCAGCTGTTACATCTATTTGTTTTTGACTTCATTGATCAATGTTGTCCATTCGTCATTATTTCAGCCAATCCACTAGCGTCCGAAGTGGTCGTACAGCTGTGGCGAGGGAGTTTGCTCTCGCCGTCCGGTCAGCGCTCGGGAGAAGTAGGCGCCAAAAACTTCAGTCTGCTGCTGTTTTCCGAGCACACCGGCCTCACCGGGATTGGGACTTCTGCGTAGTCCAGCGGAAGCGAGGTCCCTCGCCACAGACGTGTGTTGTTGACGCTTTTTGGCCGTGGACTCAAAGCCCTCGACCAACTCAGACATAACACTTCGCTTCATTGTCTACACCTGAAAGCCGGCCACTAGCTTAGAAGCAACTGCGCCGGTTGTATGTCAGTTGCATCCGGTCTCCTTGCAGGCACTTTCCGAGAAAGGGGAGAGCAATCCCCCAAACGCAAAAACGGCACCCGAAGGTGCCGTTTCTGTTTGCTACCGAGAGTCGCCTAAGCGATCAACCCACCAGGCCCGACTGCTGAACCAGGTTCAACAACGGTTGTGGGTACAGGCCGAGGAAGAAGGCCAATACCGCGATGGCCAGCAGCATCACGCCACCTGCGCGTTGTTCCCAGTGCAACTGGGCGTCGACGCGACGCAGGTTCGGTTCGATCAGGTACAGGGTGACCATCACACGCAGGTAGTAGAACACGCCGATGGCGCTGCCCAGTACCAGGGAGCCGACCAGCCACCACTGATGGGACTCGACACCGGTGGCGATGATGTAGAACTTGCCGATGAAGCCCGCGGTCAGCGGGATACCGGCCAGGGACAGCATCATCACGGTCAGCACAGCGGTCAGGTACGGACGGCGCCAGAACAGGCCGCGGTATTCGTACAGGGCGTCTGCGTCACGGCCTTTGTACGGCGAGGACATCAGGGTGATCACGCCGAAGGCGCCAAGGCTGGTGATCACGTAGGTGACCAGGTACACGCCGATGGCTTCCACGGCCAGGCCCTTGCTCGCCACCAGGGCGATCAGCAGGTAGCCGAAGTGGGCGATGGACGAGTAACCCAGCAGACGCTTGAGGTTGCTCTGGGTCAGGGCCAGCAGGTTACCGAACAGGATCGACGCGATGGCGATGATGGTCAGTACGTTGCTCAGCACGCCACTGCTCGCCGCTGGCGAGATCTGGAATAGACGCACCATCACCGCGAACACGGCCACTTTCGAAGCAGTAGCGAGGAACGCGGCAACCGGTGCCGGAGCACCTTCGTAGACGTCCGGAGTCCAGAGGTGGAAAGGTACCAGCGACAGCTTGAACGCCAGGCCGATCAGCATCATGCCCAGGCCCAATTGAGCCAGCGAGCTTGGCAGGCCAGTGGCCGCCAGGGCCTGGCCGATACCGACAAAGCTCAGGGAACCGGCGTCAGCGTAGAGCAGGGCCATACCGAACAACAGGAACGCCGAACCGGCCGCCGACAGCACCATGTACTTGATACCGGCTTCCAGCGAGCGCTTGTTGAAGAAGGCATAAGCCACCAGACCGTAGACCGGTACCGAGAGCAGTTCCAGACCGACGAACAATCCGGCCAGGTGCTGCGCGCTGACCAACACCAGGCCGCCGGCGGCGGCCATCAGGATCAGCAGGTAAAGTTCTTCACGGTTGCCCGGGTAACCCGTACCGCCATCGCCGAGGTAGGCGTGGGCGAGGGTCACACAAGCGAGGGTGGCGACCAGGATCAGCGCCATGTACAAGCAAGCGAAGCTATCGATTTGCAGCAGTGGGGTCACAGCCAATGGCGCGACCTTCAAGGCTGGCAGGATCGACAGCAACGCCAGGTTCAGACCCGCCACCGACAGCAGGAAGGTCTGGGAGTGGTTGCGGCGCCAGGCAATTGCCAGCATCACCACGATGATCGTGGCGCTGGTAATCAACAGCGGCGCTAGCGCGATAAAGTGTTGAGTCGTGAATTCCATAGCGCTCTTACCGGGCCGAAGCGAGTTGAGTGAAGGCGGTGCCGAGCCACTGCTGCACGCCATGCATCGTAGCGGCAGAGGTATCGAGGAACGGTTGTGGGTACACGCCGATGTAAATCAGCAGTGCGGCCAGACCGACCACCATGATCATTTCGCGACCGTCCATGCCATGCAACACCGCGTCCGATTTCGACGGGCCGAAGTAGGCACGGTGGATCATGATCAGCGAGTAGACCGAACCGAACACCAGGCCGGACGTCGCGATGATGGTGACCCATGGAGCGATCGGGAAGGTGCCGATCAGGATCAGGAACTCACCGACGAAGTTACCGGTCGCCGGCAAGCCCAGGGACGCGGCGGCGAAGAACAGGCTGAGGGCCGGCAGGTAGGCGATTTTCGACCACAGGCCACCCATTTCACGCATGTCGCGGGTGTGGGTGCGTTCGTACAGCTGACCACTCAGGATAAAGAGTGCCGCCGCCGACAGGCCGTGCGCCAGCATCTGCATCACCGCACCCTGCAGCGCCAGTTGGCTGCCGGAGTAGATGCCGATCAGTACGAAGCCCATGTGGGAAACGGACGAGAAGGCAATCAGGCGCTTGATGTCGGTTTGCGCGAACGCCAGGAACGCACCGTAGAAGATCCCGATCAGACCCAGGGCCATGGCGAACGGCGCAAACTCGGCCGAGGCATTCGGGAACAGCGGCAGGGCGAAACGCAGCAGGCCGTAGGCCGCGGTTTTCAGCAAGATACCGGCGAGGTCGACGGAACCTGCAGTTGGCGCCTGGGCGTGAGCGTCAGGCAACCAGGAGTGGAACGGCACCACGGGCAGCTTCACCGCGAAGGCGATGAAGAAACCGAGCATCAGGATGTACTCGGTGGTCGTCGACATCCTGGTTTTCAACAGATCGGCGTAGTTGAAAGTAATCACGCCGGTGTCGTTGAAGTTGACCAGTACCAGACCCAGGATCGCCACCAGCATGATCAGGCCGGAAGCCTGAGTGAAGATGAAGAACTTGGTCGCCGCGTAGATCCGGGTTTTCTTGCCGTCCGAAGAACTGTGACCCCAGAGCGCGATGAGGAAGTACATCGGCACCAGCATCATTTCCCAGAAGAAGAAGAACATGAACAGGTCGAGGGCGAGGAACACGCCGACGACACCGCCCAGGATCCACATCAGGTTCAGGTGGAAGAAGCCCACGTGACGCTGGATCTCTTTCCACGAGCAGAGAACCGAGAGGACACCCAGCAGGCCGGTCAGCATGATCATCAACAGCGACAGGCCGTCGAGGGCCAGGTGCACGTTGATGCCGAAGCGCTGGATCCAGACGTGCTTGAACTCAAGCGCCCAGGTCGGATCGGCGCCTGGCTTTGGTGCAAATGAATAGTCACCGTTGGCCCACAGCCAGAGGCCGAGGGAGAGCAGCAGGGACATGGTGATCAGCGCAATCCAGCGCGGGAGGGTGGCGCCGAAGCGCTCACCCATCCAGCACAGCAGGCCGCCGATGAAGGGGATCAGGATTAGCCAAGGCAGAATCATGACGGGTTCGTTTCCTTTCGCAAATTCGCAAGGTTCATATCAGACCGCTACCAGCACGACGGCGCCAATGACCAGCACGGCACCAGCAGCCATCGAGGCGGCATACCAACGCAGTTGACCGGTCTCGGTACGGCTCAGGGCGGTGTGACCGCCTTTGGCCATGCGCGGGATCAGACCGATGGTCTGGTCGAGCGGGTCTTTGCGCAGGATATGGTTGATCGCCAGGTAAGGCTTGACGAACAGTTTGTCGTAGATCCAGTCGAAGCCCCAGGCAGCGAACCACCAGGCCGAGAGGACACGGCCGATGCCGCTGTTGGCGATGGCGGTGACGAAGCGACGCTTGCCGAGGAACAGCAGCGCGGCCAGCAGGATACCGGACAGGGCGATGGCGCCCGAAGCGATTTCCAGGCTGTGCTTGGCTTCGCCGCCGGCATGGCCGACGCTTTCCGGCAGTACACCGTGCAGCGGTGGAACGATCATCGCGCCGATGGCGGTGGACAATACGATCAGCACCGACAGTGGCAGCCAGTGGGCAATGCCGTGACCGGCGTGGGCTTCGGTCTTCACTTCACCGTGGAACGCGATGAAGATCAGGCGGAAGGTGTAGAGCGAAGTCATGAACGCGCCGACCAGACCTGCATATAGCAGGCCGTTGTTGCCGCTGGCGAACGCTTCCCAGAGGATTTCGTCCTTGGAGTAGAAGCCTGCGGTCACCAGAGGCAGTGCCGCCAGGGCCGCGCCGCCGACGATGAAACTGGCGTAGGCCAGTGGCAGTTTCTTCCACAGACCGCCCATCTTGAAGATGTTCTGCTCGTGGTGGCAGGCAACGATCACCGAACCGGACGCAAGGAACAGCAGGGCCTTGAAGAAGGCGTGGGTCATCAGGTGGAAGATCGCGCCGTCCCAGGCACCGACGCCCAGGGCCAGGAACATGTAGCCGATCTGGCTCATGGTCGAGTAGGCGAGGATACGCTTGATGTCGGTCTGAACCAGGGCTGCAAAACCAGCCAGGACCAGGGTCACGCCACCGACTATTCCTACCAGATGCAGGATTTCCGGCGCCAGGGTGAACAGGCCGTGGGTACGGGCAATCAGGTAGACGCCAGCGGTCACCATGGTTGCGGCGTGGATCAGTGCCGAAACCGGGGTAGGGCCGGCCATCGCATCCGCCAGCCAGGTTTGCAGCGGCAGTTGCGCCGATTTACCGACAGCGCCGCCCAGCAGCATCAGGGTAGCCATGACCATCCAGAAATCGCCGGACTGGAATTTCTGCGGAGCCAGCACCAGCAGTTCCTGGATGTTCAGGGTGCCCAGTTGGGCAAACAGAATGAACAGGCCGATGGCCATGAACACGTCGCCGATACGGGTCACGATGAAGGCCTTGAGTGCGGCGTTACCGTTATTGCGGTTGCTGTAGTAGAAACCGATCAACAGGTACGAGCACAGGCCCACGCCTTCCCAACCGAAGTACACGAACAGCAGGTTATCGGCCAGGACCAGGAACAGCATGCTGGCGATAAACAGGTTGGTGTAGGCGAAGAAGCGCGAGTAACCGTCTTCACCGCGCATGTACCAGGAGGCGAACAGGTGGATCAGGAAGCCCACGCCGACGACCACACCGAGCATGGTCACGGACAGGCCGTCCAGGTGCAGGGCGAAGTTCGGCGTGAAGCCTTCCACCGCCATCCATTGCCACAGAACCTGGGTGTAGTGACCACCTTCCGGCGGGGCGACGTTGAATTGCCAGATCACATAGGACGCGACGATCGCAGACAGGCCAATGGAGCCGACGCCGATCAGCGCCGAGAGGTTTTCCGAGAGACGGCCGCGAGAAAACGCCAGCAGCACAAAACCGATCAGAGGGAACAGGAAAGTCAGATAGAGAAGGTTCATCCGCGCATCTCACTGGCAGCGTCGATATCGAGCGTGTGGAAGCGGCGATACAGTTGCAGCAGGATCGCCAGGCCAATACTGGCCTCGGCCGCTGCCAGGCTGATCACCAGGATGAACATGATCTGTCCATCCGGCTGCGCCCAGCGGCTACCGGCAACGATGAACGCCAAAGCGGAGGCATTCATCATGACCTCCAGGCTCATCAGCACGAAGAGGATGTTGCGGCGGACCATCAGGCCGACCAGACCGAGGCAGAACAGGATGCCGGCGACCGCCAGACCATGCTCCATAGGGATAGCAGGCATCGTCATTGCTCCTTGGCTTCGTTGCGGCCCAAGTGGAACGCCGTGACGGCTGCGGCGAGCAGCAGCATCGAGGCGAGTTCGACCACCAGCAGGTAAGGACCGAACAGACTGATGCCCACGGCCTTGGCGTCTACGGTGGTGTGGCCGATGGCTTCACCGGTCTGGTGGGAGAACAGCACGTACAGCAGTTCCGCCAGCAGCAGCGCGGCGAGGAGGACCGGGCCGCCCCAAATGCCGGGCTTGAGCCAGACGCGCTCTTGCTGAACCGAGGCCGGGCCCAGGTTCAACATCATCACCACGAACACGAACAGCACCATGATGGCGCCAGCGTAGGCGATCACTTCCAGGACACCGGCAAACGGTGCGCCGAGGACGAAGAACGTCATCGCCACGGCGATCAGCGAAATGATCAGGTAGAGCAGGGCGTGCACAGGGTTGGTGTTGGTGATCACGCGAAGCGTGGACACCACAGCGATACCCGATGCGAAATAGAAAGCGAATTCCATCTTTCTTCCTTAAGGCAGCAAGCTCTTCACGTTGATCGGTTCGGCTTCATTCTGCGCGGAGCCTTTCGGCTTCCCGGCAATCGCCATACCTGCAACACGATAGAAGTTGTAATCAGGGTTTTTGCCGGGGCCGGAGATCAGCAGATCTTCTTTCTCGTAAACCAGGTCCTGACGTTTGAACTCGGCCATTTCGAAATCCGGTGTCAGCTGGATCGCGGTGGTCGGGCAGGCTTCCTCGCAGAGGCCGCAGAAAATGCAGCGCGAGAAGTTGATGCGGAAGAAGTCCGGGTACCAGCGACCGTCTTCGGTTTCAGCTTTCTGCAGCGAGATGCAACCGACCGGGCACGCCACGGCGCACAGGTTGCACGCAACACAACGCTCTTCACCGTCGGGATCGCGGGTCAGGACGATACGTCCACGGTAGCGCGGCGGCAGGTAGACCGGTTCTTCCGGGTACTGCAGCGTGTCGCGCTTGCGGAAGGCGTGGCCGAAAATCATCACCAGGCTGCGAAGCTGGGTGTAGAAGCCATGCACGATGTCAAATATGTACTTCATGATTCTATCCTCACTGAGCCGCGACGGCGGGCGTGTTGAGCAACACGATCGCAGCGGTCACCAGCATGTTGACGAGGGTCAGCGGCAAGCAGAACTTCCAGCTGAAATCCATCACTTGGTCATACCGTGGGCGCGGAATCGAGGCGCGCAGCAGGATGAAGAACATGATGAAGAACGCGGTTTTCAACGCGAACCAGATGAACGGGATCTGCGGCAGGATGCCGAACGGACCGTGCCAGCCACCGAAGAACAAGGTCACCAGCAGCGCCGAAATCAACACGATGCCGATGTACTCGCCGACGAAGAACATGCCCCATTTCATGCCGGCGTATTCAATGTGGTAACCGTCGGCCAGTTCCTGCTCCGCTTCCGGCTGGTCGAACGGGTGACGGTGAGTCACGGCGACGCCAGCGATGAAGAAGGTCAGGAAACCGAAGATCTGCGGAATGACGAACCACAGGTTCTGCGCCTGGTATTCGACGATGTCACGCATGTTGAACGAGCCAACCTGGATCACGATGCCCATCAGCGACAGGCCCATGAACACTTCGTACGACACGGTTTGCGCCGAGGCCCGCAAGCTGCCCAACAGGGCGAACTTGTTGTTGCTCGACCAGCCGGCGAACAGCACCGCGTAGACCGACAGACCGGCCATGGCGAAGAAGAACAGGATGCCGATGTTGATATCCGCGACACCCCAGGTCGGGGTGATCGGGATGATCGCGAAGGCAATCAGCAAGGCGCTCATGGCCACGACCGGCGCCAAAGTGAAGATTACTTTGTCGGCGAACGGCGGGGTCCAGTCTTCCTTGAAGAACATCTTGATCATGTCGGCCGCGATCTGGAACGCGCCGAACGGACCGACGCGGTTCGGACCGTAACGGTCCTGCCAGAGGGCGAGCAGACGACGCTCGACCCAGCTCAGCAGGGCGCCGCAGACCACTACGGCGAGCAGAATCACCACGGCCTTGAGGACTGCGATGATGATGTCGATCACTTCAGGAGTGAACAAGGTCATTGAGCTGCCTCCTGCAGACCGTCAACGGATTGGCCAAAGATGGCTGGCGGAATGCCGGCGATGCCCGCAGGCAGTGCCACCAGACCAGCACCCAGCTCTTCATTGATGCGCAGCGGCAGACGCAGGGTCTGGCCGGCCACGTTCAAGCTCAGCATGGCGCCATCATTGACACCCAGGCGGTCGGCTTCGGACTTGGCCAGTGCGACGTAGGCGGCCGGGATGCGTTCCTGAACCGGAGCGGCTTTCGAAGAGTTCTCTTCGCTGCCGAACAGGTGGAAGAACGGCACAACCTGCCAGGTGCCCTGGGCCGGGTTGAACGCGCGCGGAACGCTGGCGAACCAGTTCAGCGAGTCACCGCTGGTTTCGATCAGGCGGGTGCCCGGGTCACCAGCGCGGATGTGACCACCGACTTCGTCCTGGAACTTGTTCCAGGCTTGCGGCGAGTTCCAGCCCGGAGACCAGGCGAATGGCACTTGCTGACGCGGTTCGGCGGAACCCGAGTAACCTTCCATTGAGAAGGCGAACGCGGTGTCCTTGTCCTGCGGGGTACGCGGTTCGTGCACGTTGATGTCGGCACGCATGGCGGTACGACCGGAGTAACGCAACGGTTCGCGGGCCAATTTCATGCCCTTGATGCGGAACGCGGCGGACGGTGCGGCATCAACAATGCGGTTCAGGATCGAGGTGCTGGAAGCGACGGCGGCGGTGGCGTGGTCCAGTTGGGTCCAGTCGATCGGCTGGTTCAGCAGGGTCGCGCGCAGGGCATGCAGCCAGCGCCAGCCTTCATGAACCAGGATGCTCGCATCCATGTACTTCGGATCGAAAACCTGGAAGAAACGCTGGGCGCGGCCTTCCTGGCTGACCAGGGTACCGTCGCCTTCAGCGAAGCTGGCGGCTGGCAGAACCAGGTGCGCGCGATCGCTGGTGGCAGTCTTCTGATGGTCGGCGACGATCAGCACTTTGGCGGCGGTCAGTGCAGCATCGACCTTGGCCTTGTCGGTACGGGTGTACAGATCGTTTTCCAGCACGACGATGGCGTCGGCCTTACCGTCGATAACGGCTTGCAGCGCGGCATCGACCGATTCGCCACCGAGCATGGCCAGGCCGAGGCTGTTGGCCTCTGGCACGATCAGGCTGATGGAACCGTTCTTCTCGCGCAGCTTCAGAGCTTTGGCGATGTTCGCGGCGGCTTCGATCAAGGCTTTGGAGCCCAGGGAAGTACCGGCGATGATCAGTGGACGCTTGGCTGCGAGCAGGGCGTCGGCGATGCGCTTGGCCAGTTCGAGGGCTTCAGCGTCCAGGCCTTCAACGGCTGGAGCGCTGGCGTCGAGGGCGTGAGCCACGGCGAAACCGATGCGGGCCAGGTCGTCTGGAGCGGCGTGAACACATTCTTCGGCGATGTCGTCGAGCTTGGTTTCAGCCAGGCTTGCGATGAACAGCGGGTTCAGCGCGTGCTGACCGATGTTCTTCACCGCGGCGTCGAGCCAAGGCTGGACGCGCATGGCGTCGGCCATGTCTTCGGCCTTGCCCTTGACCGATTGACGCAGGGACAGGGCCATGCGTGCAGCAGTCTGGGTCAGGTCTTCACCAAGGACGAACACGGCGTCGTGGTCTTCGATGTCACGCATGTTCGGTACTGGCAGCGGGCTGTCTTTCAGCACTTGCAGGACCAGGCGGATTCGCTCCAGCTCGGCAGCTTCGATGCCCGAGTAGAAGTGCTCGGCGCCCACCAGTTCGCGCAACGCATAGTTGCTTTCGAGGCTGGCGCGTGGCGAACCGATACCGACGATGTTGCGACCGCGCAGCAGGTCAGCGGCTTTGTCCAGCGCTTCGTCGAGGCTCAGCTTGGCGCCGTTGGCCAGCAGCGGCTGACGCGGGCGGTCTTCGCGGTTGACGTAGCCATAGCCGAAACGGCCACGGTCGCACAGGAAGTACTGGTTCACCGAACCGTTGAAACGGTTTTCGATGCGACGCAGTTCGCCGTAACGCTCGCCCGGGGAGATGTTGCAGCCGCTGGAGCAGCCATGGCAGATACTCGGCGAGAACTGCATGTCCCACTTGCGGTTGTAGCGCTCGGAGTGAGTCTTGTCGGTGAACACACCGGTCGGGCAGACCTCGGTGAGGTTGCCGGAGAACTCGCTTTCCAGGGTGCCGTCTTCAACGCGACCGAAGTACACGTTGTCGTGGGCGCCGAATACGCCGAGGTCGGTGCCGCCAGCGTAATCCTTATAGAAGCGCACGCAGCGGTAGCAAGCGATGCAGCGGTTCATTTCGTGGGAAATGAACGGGCCCAGTTGCTGGTTCTGGTGGGTACGCTTGGTGAAGCGGTAACGGCGCTCGTTGTGGCCGGTCATGACCGTCATGTCTTGCAGGTGGCAGTGACCGCCTTCCTCACAGACCGGGCAGTCGTGAGGGTGGTTGGTCATCAGCCATTCAACAACACTGGCGCGGAATGCCTTGGACTCTTCATCTTCGATGGAGATCCAGGTGCCATCGGTGGCAGGGGTCATGCAGGACATGACGATACGACCACGGGTGTCGTTTTCGTCGGTGTACTGCTTGACCGCGCACTGGCGGCAAGCGCCAACGCTGCCAAGGGCAGGGTGCCAGCAGAAATACGGAATATCGAGGCCTAGCGACAGACATGCCTGTAACAGGTTGTCTGCCCCATCGACTTCGAGCTCTTTGCCGTCTACGTGGATAGTGGCCATGGTTCAAAGTTCTTCGTTGGCCCGGTGTCAGCGGGCGTGGCTAATGGAATCTTGTTATCCGCGTGAATCAACACAGCCGTTAAAGGCGTCATCACACGAAAAGCGAAGGGCACGGACCCTTCGCCTTTTTTAAGCGTTTACGCGCCGACCAGGATCGGCCTTGCCAGAGGCGGGACGGTGGCGCTGACAGGCGCGATACCGGCTTCGAACTCTGGACGGAAGTATTTGATTGCGCTGCCCAACGGCTCCACGGCACCCGGTGCGTGAGCACAGAAGGTCTTGCCCGGGCCGAGGAAACCGACCAGACCCAGCAGGGTCTCGATGTCGCCTGGCTGGCCTTCGCCGTTCTCGATGGCCATCAGCAGCTTGACGCTCCATGGCAAGCCATCGCGGCAAGGGGTGCAGAAGCCACAGGATTCGCGAGCGAAGAACTGCTCCATGTTGCGCAGCAGGGACACCATGTTGACGCTGTCGTCCACCGCCATGGCCAGGCCGGTACCCATGCGGGTGCCGACTTTGGCGATGCCGCCGGCGTACATTTGTGCGTCCAGGTGTTCCGGCAACAGGAAGCCGGTACCGGCGCCGCCAGGCTGCCAGCACTTGAGCTTGTAACCGTCGCGCATGCCGCCGGCGTAGTCTTCGAACAGCTCGCGTGCGGTGACGCCGAACGGCAGTTCCCACAGGCCCGGATTCTTGACCTTGCCGGAGAAGCCCATGAGCTTGGTGCCCATGTCTTCGCTGCCTTCACGGGCCAACGATTTGTACCAGTCCACGCCGTCGGCAATGATCGCCGGCACGTTGCACAGGGTCTCGACGTTGTTCACGCAGGTCGGCTTGCCCCACACGCCAACGGCGGCAGGGAAGGGCGGCTTGGAGCGCGGGTTGGCGCGGCGGCCTTCGAGGGAGTTGATCAGTGCGGTTTCTTCACCGCAGATGTAACGCCCGGCGCCGGTGTGGACGAACAGCTCGAAGTCGAAGCCGCTGCCCAGGATGTTCTTGCCCAACAGGCCAGCTGCCTTGGCTTCTTCCACCGCACGGTTCAGGTGCTTGGCGGCGGTGGTGTATTCGCCACGCAGGAAGATGTAGCCACGGTAGGTTTTCAGGGCGCGGGCACTGATCAGCATGCCTTCGATCAGCAGATGGGGCAGTTGCTCCATCAGCATGCGGTCTTTCCAGGTGTTCGGCTCCATTTCATCCGCGTTGCACAGCAGGTAGCGGATGTTGATGGATTCGTCCTTGGGCATCAGGCCCCACTTAACGCCAGTGGGGAAGCCTGCACCGCCGCGACCCTTGAGGCCGGAATCTTTCACGGTCTGGACGATGTCGTCCTGGCCCATGTCGGCGAAGGCCTTGCGCGCAGCGGCGTAACCGTTCTTGGCCTGGTACTCGTCGAGCCAGACGGCTTCGCCGTCGTCACGCAAACGCCAGGTGAGCGGGTGAGTCTCGGCCGAACGCTTGATGCGGTTGGCAGGACCGAAGGAAGTCAGGGTCATACATAGCCCTCGAGCAATTTGGCAACGCCTGCTGGCTGCACATCACCGAAAGTGTCGTCGTCGATCATCAACGCCGGCGCCTTGTCGCAGTTGCCGAGGCAGCAGACCGGCAGCAGGGTGAAACGACCGTCGGCGGTGGTCTGACCCAGGCCGATGCCCAGCTTGCTCTGGATTTCGCTGACCACGGACTCGTGGCCGCCGATGTAGCAGACCATGCTGTCGCAGACGCGAATGATGTGACGGCCCACTGGCTGACGGAAGATCTGGCTATAGAACGTCGCCACGCCTTCAACGTCGCTGGCCGGGATGCCGAGGATCTCGCCAATGGCGTACAGGGCGCCGTCCGGCACCCAGCCGCGTTCCTTCTGAACGATCTTCAGGGCTTCGATCGACGCCGCGCGCGGGTCTTCGTAGTGATGCAGCTCGTGCTCGATGGCCGAGCGCTCGGTTTCACTCAAGGTGAAACGGTCTGTCTGGATAAGCGTGCTATTCATGCTTAGCGGTCCACGTCGGCCATAACGAAATCGATACTACCCAGGTACGCAATCAAGTCCGCGACCATGCTGCCTTTGATCACCGAAGGGATCTGCTGCAAGTGCGGGAAGCTTGGGGTACGAATCCGGGTGCGGTAGCTCATGGTGCCGCCATCGCTCGTCAGGTAATAACTGTTGATGCCCTTGGTCGCTTCGATCATCTGGAAGGATTCGTTGGCCGGCATGACCGGGCCCCACGAAACCTGCAGGAAGTGCGTGATCAAGGTTTCGATGTGCTGCAGGGTGCGCTCTTTCGGCGGCGGCGTGGTCAGCGGGTGATCCGCCTTGTACGGGCCTTCCGGCATGTTGCGCAGGCACTGGTCGATGATCCTGATGCTCTGGCGCATCTCCTCGACACGCACGATGCAGCGGTCGTAGGCATCGCCATTGGCGGCCAACGGCACTTCGAACTCGAAATTCTCGTAGCCCGAGTACGGACGCGCTTTACGCAGGTCGAAGTCGCAACCGGTCGAACGCAGGCCGGCACCGGTGACACCCCATTCCAGGGCTTCTTTGGTGTTGTAGTCGGCGACGCCGATGGTCCGGCCACGCAGGATGCTGTTGTCCAGTGCGGCTTTCTGGTATTCGTCCAGACGCTTGGGCATCCACTCGACGAAATCCTTGACCAGTTTTTCCCAGCCGCGCGGCAGGTCGTGGGCGACGCCACCGATGCGGTACCAGGCCGGGTGCAGGCGGAAACCGGTAATGGCTTCGATCACCGTGTACGCGCGCTGACGGTCGGTGAAAGTGAAGAACACCGGGGTCATGGCGCCGACGTCCTGGATGTAGGTACCCAGGAACAGCAGGTGGCTGGTGATCCGGAAGAACTCGGCCATCATGATACGGATGACGTCGACCTTCTCCGGCACCTTGATGCCGGCCAGCTTCTCGACCGACAGCACGTATGGCAGGTTGTTCATCACGCCGCCGAGGTAGTCGATACGGTCGGTGTACGGAATGAAACTGTGCCAGGACTGGCGCTCGGCCATCTTCTCGGCACCACGGTGGTGGTAACCGACGTCCGGTACGCAGTCGACGATCTCTTCACCGTCCAGCTGCAGGATGATGCGGAACGCACCGTGCGCGGACGGGTGGTTCGGGCCGAGGTTGAGGAACATGTAGTCCTCGTTCGGACCGGAACGCTTCATGCCCCAGTCTTCCGGCTTGAAGCGCGCGGACTCTTCCTCGAGCTGCTGCTTGGCCAGGTTCAGGGTGAACGGGTCGAACTCGGTGGCACGGGCCGGGAAGTCCTTGCGCAGCGGGTGACCTTCCCAGGTCGGCGGCATCATGATGCGCGACAGGTGAGGGTGGCCGGTGAAGTGGATGCCGTACATGTCCCAGACTTCACGCTCGTACCAGTTGGCGTTCGGCCAGATGCTGGTGATGGAAGGCAGGTTGAGGTCGTTCTCGGACAAGGCGACCTTGATCATCACGTCACTATTACGTTCGATCGACATCAGGTGATAGAACACGGAGAAGTCGACGCCGTTCGGCAACCCTTGACGCTTGGTACGCAGACGCTCGTCCACGCCGTGCAGGTCATAAAGCATGACGTACGGCTTGGGCAGGTTACGCAGGAAAGTCAGGACTTCGACGAGTTTGGCGCGGGCAACCCAAAGCACCGGCATGCCGGTGCGGGTAGCCTGGGCGGTGAACGCCTCCGGGCCAAAACGGTTGTTCAGTTCGACGACCACATCCTGGTCGTCTGCCTTGTAAGGCGGGATGTACAGAGCACTGCCTGTAGTCATGGTTATTTTATCGCTTTCGGTCAACGTAAAGAATGAAGCCAGGTTCTCGTTCCATGGAAAGAGGCAGATCTGGATCAGACTTCGTCGGGGCTGCGCAGGTTGGTTACCTGAATACGCTGTTCGCGGCGTTTTTCCTTTTCGGAAGGCATCTCGGCGCGATAGACGCCTTGATCACCAACGACCCAGGAAAGTGGACGACGCTCCTGGCCAATCGACTCCTGCAACAGCATCAAGCCTTGCAGGAAAGCTTCAGGGCGGGGCGGGCAGCCAGGCACGTAGACGTCCACGGGCAGGAACTTGTCCACCCCTTGAACGACGGAGTAGATGTCGTACATGCCACCGGAGTTGGCGCACGAACCCATGGAGATGACCCATTTAGGCTCGAGCATTTGCTCGTAGAGACGCTGAATGATCGGCGCCATCTTGATGAAGCAAGTACCGGCGATAACCATGAAATCCGCCTGGCGCGGCGATGCCCGGATAACTTCGGCGCCAAAGCGCGCGATGTCGTGGGGCGCCGTGAAGGCGGTGGTCATTTCCACGTAGCAGCACGAAAGACCGAAGTTATACGGCCACAGGGAGTTCTTGCGCCCCCAGTTGATCGTGCCGTTAAGCACGTCTTCGAGCTTGCCCATGAAAATGTTTTTGTGGACTTGATCTTCTAACGGATCGGAAACGGTTTCCCGCTGGCCAATCGGATACTGCTCGTTAGGAGCATCGGGGTCGATCCTGGTGAGATTGTATTGCATTGCCAAAGCCTCATTGTTTCAGCTTCGCTTGCCGCTTGCGCCGAGCTTCCGGAGCCCAGTCAAGGGCGCCCACTCGGAATAGGTAGACAAGGCCTGCCAACAGAATTGCTATGAAAACGAGAGCTTCGACGAATCCGGTCCAGCCGCTTTCGCGGACGGACACAGACCAGGCAAAGAGAAAGAGGGCTTCGATATCGAAGATCACGAAGAGCATCGCGACCAGATAGAATTTGGCTGAGAGCCGCAAGCGGGCGCCACCTGTAGGTAGCATGCCGGACTCGAACGGTTCGTTTTTGCTGCGGCCCCAGGCTTTTGACCCGAGGAGGCTGGAAACACCGAGCATGAAGGCGCAGAGGCCGACAACGCCTAGAAGGAAAATGGCAAAGCCCCAGTTGTGGGCCATGAGTCCTGTCGCTTCGGGCATGCTGGTAATCCTTAACAGAGAGCAAAGGTCTCTGAGCTTGAAAAGAAACAAAAGCAGTGACGATATGTCGCAGCAATCAATCCAGCTGATTTTATGGCTAAACACCCGGCAAGTAAAATTCCTATGGCGAAATTTATTATAGGAATAAGGACATAGCGAGCCTAAACCCCCCCACAGGCCTTGCGGCTCGGGCATTAGCCGGCATTTCGTCAATTATGTTTTGTAGGGAATGTAACGAACATTGTTCACGCTAAATGATAATCAATATTGTTTGACTTGGTTTTTAAACTGCTTGTCCGTCGGATACTCGGGAAGTTGTCTTATATGAGCGTTACAGCAAGTAGCGCCAGTGAGCGTTTTAGCGGATCTTTCTGACAGTCGTACCGCTCTGGATCAATGTTTTTCCGGTCGCCGCTTTCCCATGTGGGAGCGAGCTTGCTCGCGATGGCGGTGTGTCAGACACAGCATCTTTGCCCGAAGGATCGCTATCGCGAACAAGCTCGCTCCCACAGGGTTTGGCGGTGCTGATTAAATCGCAGGCAAAAAAACGCCCCGAACCAGTCGGGGCGTCAGATGTGCAGCGCTGCGGTTAGCTTTCTATTCGGTCCGCAGCGGCTGATGTCTCAGTCGAAGCAGATCAGTGGAACTGTTCTTCTTCGGTCGAACCGGTCAGCGCGGTTACCGAGGACGAGCCACCCTGGATCACGGTGGTCATGTCGTCGAAGTAGCCGGTGCCCACTTCCTGCTGGTGAGCCACGAAGGTGTAACCCTTGGCGGCGTCAGCGAATTCCTGCTCTTGCAGTTTCACGTAGGCAGTCATGTCGTTGCGGGCGTAGTCGTGCGCCAGGTTGAACATGCTGTGCCACATGTTGTGAATGCCAGCCAGGGTGATGAACTGGTGCTTGTAGCCCATGGCGGACAGTTCGCGCTGGAACTTGGCGATGGTCGCGTCGTCCAGGTTTTTCTTCCAGTTGAAGGAAGGCGAGCAGTTGTAGGACAGCAGTTGGTCCGGGTATTCCTTCTTGATCGCTTCAGCGAAGCGACGAGCCTCGTCCAGGTCCGGCTTGGCGGTTTCGCACCAGATCAGGTCGGCGTACGGAGCGTAGGCCAGGCCGCGAGCGATGGCCTGGTCGAGACCGGCGCGAACCTTGTAGAAACCTTCCTGGGTACGTTCGCCAGTCACGAATGGCTGGTCGTACGGGTCGCAGTCGGACGTCAGCAGGTCGGCGGCGTTGGCGTCGGTACGGGCCAGGATGATGGTCGGAGTGCCGGCAACGTCAGCAGCCAGGCGAGCAGCGGTCAGCTTCTGTACGGCTTCCTGGGTAGGAACCAGTACCTTGCCGCCCATGTGGCCGCATTTCTTCACGGAAGCCAGCTGGTCTTCGAAGTGAACGCCGGCGGCGCCTGCTTCGATCATGCTCTTCATCAGCTCGTAAGCGTTCAGTACGCCGCCGAAACCGGCTTCAGCGTCAGCCACGATTGGCGCGAAGTAGTCGATGTAGCCAGCGTCGCCCGGGTTCTTGCCGGCTTTCCACTGGATCTGGTCGGCACGACGGAACGAGTTGTTGATGCGCTTGACCACGGTTGGAACCGAGTCCACCGGGYACAGCGACTGGTCCGGGTACATCGATTCGGCGGAGTTGTTGTCCGCAGCCACTTGCCAGCCCGACAGGTAGATCGCCTGGATGCCGGCTTTGACTTGTTGTACAGCCTGGCCGCCGGTCAGGGCGCCCATGCAGTTGACGAAATCTTTCTCAGGACGGAAGGCCGGCTTGGCACCCTGGGTCACCAGGTTCCACAGCTTCTCGGCGCCCATTTTTGCAAAGGTGTGCTCAGGTTGAACCGAGCCACGCAGGCGGACGACGTCAGCAGCGGAGTAAGTGCGTGTCACGCCTTTCCAGCGCGGGTTTTCAGCCCAGTCTTTTTCGAGGGCTGCAATTTGCTGTTCGCGTGTCAGTGCCATGGGAGATAAACCTCGTCGCGTCTTTATGAAAAGTTGTTCTGCGGTGGAAAATTCCTGCGCTCGCTGACCAGAAGCTTAAGCGGTCAAGTCGGATTCGGCGGGGAGGGCGACGGGATGAACGATCGGCTCGAGGGGAAGTGAGCAGGTAAAGGCGAACTGCGGGCGCATTCGGGCGTCGTGGGCCTTGGTGCGAACAACAGTGTGGTGCCGGGTTACCTATTACGCTTCCGTCCCTCGGGACAACTTCGTTCCAGTCGACAACCTCGTCAAACACACCTTGTGGGCGGTACAGACACGAAGCGGTTCGCGGGGGTAGGTTGCGAACATCGCCTCGAAGGCCCTTGCCAGGGCCTCTGATTAGCGGGAGCGAGGCCATCATGCCTTCGCTTTTTTGGCTCGTCAAACGTTTTGTAGTGCTTTTTTTATGGCACTACATCTTTGGTCTAATACGACTCGTCAGTCAGTTTTTGGTGCTTTAGTCCAAGGTGTCGACTTTCACCCGCAGTGTCATGTCGTTGCGGCTCTGGGTCGAGTAGCTGTGGGTCTGGCCCTGTTTGTCGGCCTGGGTCTGGCCATTGACCCCGGCCAGCAGGATCCACTCACCGAGGTGACCGGTGACGGTTGTGTCGGTGCTTTGTACGTTCACTACATCGGGACGTTCCTGGCTCATGCGGTCACGGTTGGTACTGATCGACAGGTGAACGATGTCGCCGGTGACGTTTGCCGTGACGTAGAAACCCTGGGTGACGTTGCGATACTCGGTCTGGCTGCTGTAACCGCCATAGGAATCGCTTTGGCTGCTGGTGATCGGCACGCTCTGGCCGACCTGGATCAGTGCCGGTGCGCCTTCGCTGGCCTGCACTTGCTGAATGCCGCCGTCGCGACTGTCGGTGCTGTAGTTGATGATGCGGGTCTGGCCGGGCTTGGCACCGTTCACCGAGTAACCCTGGTCGCCCTGGAAGTTGTTGTCGCTGGTGTCGACGGTAATCAACAGGCGCTTGGGTGCAGTGTCGAGTTGCGAAAGGAGGGCTTTAAGTTCGTCGATCTTGCGCTGATCGGCGTTGACGATGAGTTGATTGCCGTAGGCGCTGACCTGGCCTTCCTTGCCGATGAAGTCCTGCGCCACCGGTAGCAGGTCCGCGCTGGTGTGGTACTGGAGGGAGACGATTTCTGTGGCTGCCATCACCGAAAAACTGCAGCCGAGCAGCAGGGTGGTGAGCAGGGTGCGTAGGGACATATCCGTTATCTCCGCCAACTTGAGTTGATGATAGTGCCAGTTTGTCGGCCTGGAGTGGCGCTAGTTGAATCGTAGGCAGCAAAACGCCCCGGCATCGTGAGATGTCGGGGCGTTTTGTGGTGTGCTTCAGGGCCTCATCGCGAGCAGGCTCACTCCTGCAAGGTCTAGCGCAATCCTTGYAGGAGYGAGCCTGCTCGCGATGGCCGCGACTCGGTATCAGGCCGAATGTCGCACCATGTCCACATGCGGAATCCCGGCTTCCAGGAACTCTTCACTGACCATGTGAAAGCCCAGGCGCTCATAGAACGCCGTGGCTTGTACCTGGGCGCTGAGCATCTGCTGTTTGAGCCCGCGCTCTTCGGCTTCACCGATGACCGCTTGCATCAGTGCATCGCCGACTTTCAGGCCGCGCCAGTCTCTGAGTACCGATACCCTGCCGACGTGGCCGTCGGGCAACAGGCGGGCTGTGCCGATCGGAAAGTCGCCTTCGTAAGCGAGGAAATGCACTGCATCAATGTCATCGGCGTCCCATTCCAGTTCTGGCGGAACGGATTGCTCGGCGACGAACACCGCTTCACGAATGCGCCGGATCTCGGCGTTGTCCTTTTGCCAGTCTGCGACACGTACGTGAATTTTATTCATCGGCGAACCCCAGGCTTCCTTGCTTGACCAGTTCGCACAGCAGGCCGCGGCCGTCTTCGTCGCTCAGCCATTCGCCGAGGTTGTCGGCGTGCAGAGCGTCGGCGGCGCAGATCATCTTCAGCAGTTCGCGCAGTTTGCCTGGCAGATAACGGCTCTGGCCGCTGGCGAACAGCAGCAGGTCGTCATCGACTTCGGACCACGCCAGGCGTGCGCTCGGGTTGCGAATCAGGATCGCGCCTTGCTCCAGGGCGGACATGAAGTCGTCTTCTTCGACGTCTTCCGGGCCCACCACCAGTTCCGGGTAGCGTGGCTCGGTCATGAACTGGCCGAACCAGGTCAGCAGCAGGCGCTCGTCGCTCATGTGCTCGGCCAGCAGGCCTTTGAGGCGGTCGAGTGCGTCGCGCTGGATCTGGTGAGGATCGGCAGTCGGCAAGGCGTCGGCGTCGGTGTAGCGTTCTTCGTCCGACAGGAACTGGCTGAGGAAGTCAGTGAAGTGGGTCAGTACTTCAGCGGCGCTCGGCGCGCGGAAACCAACCGAGTAGGTCATGCAGTCATCAACGGCGACGCCGCAGTGGGCCAGGCGCGGTGGCAGGTAGAGCATGTCGCCCGGTTCCAGCACCCATTCGTCGGTGGCTTCGAATTCGGCGAGGATGCGCAGGTCGGCGTGGGCCAGCAGCGGGCTTTCGGTGTTGCACATCTGGCCGATCTTCCAGTTGCGCTTGCCGTGGCCTTGCAGCAGGAACACGTCGTAGTTGTCGAAGTGCGGACCAACGCTGCCACCCGGCGCGGCGTAGCTGATCATCACGTCGTCGATGCGCCAGCTCGGCAGAAAGCGGAAATTTTCCAGCAGTTCGCTGACTTCCGGGACGAACTGATCCACGGCTTGAACCAGCAGGGTCCAGTCACGTTCAGGCAGCTTGCTGAACTCATCTTCGGCGAACGGGCCGCGACGCAGTTCCCACGGACGCTCGCCATTCTCGATGATCAGTCGCGATTCGACTTCTTCTTCCAGCGCCAGGCCGGCCAGTTCGTCGGCGTCGATCGGGCTTTCGAAATCAGGAATCGCCTGGCGGATCAACAGTGGTTTTTTCTGCCAGTAGTCGCGCAGGAATTCCCGTGCCGTGATGCCGCCCAGAAGTTGAAGAGGAATATCAGGATTCATGTGTAACCTATTGAAAAAATGCACTTTTCAGACGGGAATAAAAACGCCCGGCGCGGCCGGGCGTCTTAAAAGGGTCTAGCGGTCGATCAGATGCGCTTGGCTTGTTCTACAGCGTTGCCGATGTAGTTCGCCGGGGTGAGCAGTTTCAGCTCGGCCTTGGCGGCGGCTGGCATGTCCAGGCCGTCGATGAAAGTCTGCAGCGCTTCTGGGCTGATGCCCTTGCCGCGGGTCAGTTCTTTCAGCTTTTCGTACGGGTTTTCGATGTTGTAGCGACGCATCACGGTCTGGATCGGCTCGGCCAGGACTTCCCAGCAAGCGTCCAGGTCAGCGGCAATCTTCTGCTCGTTGAGCTCAAGCTTGCTGATGCCCTTGAGGCTGGCTTCGTACGCGATCACGCTGTGGGCGAAGCCGACACCGAGGTTGCGCAGTACGGTGGAGTCGGTCAGGTCGCGCTGCCAGCGGGAGATTGGCAGTTTGCTCGCCAGGTGCTGGAACAGTGCGTTGGCGATACCCAGGTTGCCTTCGGAGTTTTCGAAGTCGATCGGGTTGACCTTGTGCGGCATGGTCGACGAACCGATTTCGCCAGCGATGGTGCGCTGTTTGAAATAACCCAGGGAGATATAGCCCCAGATGTCGCGGTCGAAGTCGATCAGGATGGTGTTGAAACGGGCGATCGCGTCGAACAGCTCGGCAATGTAGTCGTGCGGTTCGATCTGCGTGGTGTACGGGTTGAAGCCTAGGCCCAGCTCGTCTTCGATGAAGGCGCGGGCGTTGGCTTCCCAGTCGATCTCGGGGTAGGCCGACAGGTGGGCGTTGTAGTTGCCGACAGCGCCGTTGATCTTGCCCAGCAGCGGAACGGCAGCGACTTGAGCGATCTGGCGCTCCAGGCGGTAAACCACGTTCGCCAGTTCTTTGCCCAGGGTGGTCGGCGAGGCCGGTTGACCGTGGGTGCGCGACAGCATCGGTACGTCGGCGAAGCGGATCGCCAGTTCGCGGATG
Organism: Pseudomonas sp. P5_B3; assembly: GCF_056400405.1. Taxonomy (NCBI): domain Bacteria; kingdom Pseudomonadati; phylum Pseudomonadota; class Gammaproteobacteria; order Pseudomonadales; family Pseudomonadaceae; genus Pseudomonas; species Pseudomonas sp. P5_B3. The sequence goes on from NZ_JBFULI010000033.1 coordinate 60,742, forward strand.
GCGTTGGCGGTCTGGCGCATCAGCGGCAGCATCACGTCATCACGGCCTTCGCGCAGCATCAGGGCGTGGGACAGGTTGTTGATGTCCTCGCTGGTGCAGGCAAAGTGGATGAACTCGCTGACCTTGGCCAGTTCCGGCAGCTTGGCCGCCTGCTCTTTGAGCAGGTATTCGATGGCCTTGACGTCGTGGTTGGTGGTGCGCTCGATCTCTTTGACGCGCTCGGCGTGCTCCAGAGAGAAATTTTCCGCCAGGGTGTTCAACACAGCGTTGGCTTCGGCGGAGAACGCCGGCACTTCGCTGATGGCAGGGTGAGCGGCCAGGCGCTGGAGCCAGCGCACTTCAACCAGAACGCGGGCACGGATCAGGCCGTACTCGCTGAAAATTGGGCGCAGGGCCTGGGTTTTGCCGGCGTAGCGGCCGTCAACAGGGGAAACCGCAGTGAGCGAAGAGAGCTGCATGGGGTGTTCTCGGACAGTCGGGCAACGAAATGGGGCGCGTATCATACATGAAAAAATCCGCCGGTCCGTCGCCAACTGACCGGCGTATTACGCGTATTGCTGAGTTCGGTGCTGTCGATGCGGGTTATTCGTTACGCATCAATGGGTAAAGCTCTTTCAACAATTTGCGGCGGCTGATCACCAGTTGCCAGCGATGACCGCCCAATTGCCGCCACAGGCGGGCCGAACGGATGCCGGCCAGCAGCAGGGCGCGAATTTTCGAGGCGTTGCTCGGTTGTTGCAGGTTGCGCATGTCGCCGTGCACCTGGATGCGTTGGCGCAGGGTGCTCAGGGTGTCCTGATACAGTGCGCCGCATGCAGCGATCACGTTTTCGTGGGCCGGGCCGAAGTGTTCGACCTGGGACTGAATCTGCGGCAGACGCTTGCCGATCACGTCGAGCATGTCGTTGCGCTTGGCCAGCTGACGCTCAAGGCCGAGCATGGCCAGGGCATAACGCAGCGGTTCGCGCTGCAGGGCGCTTGGATCGCGTTCGAGGGCGCCGATCAGTGCGCGATAGCCTTCGCGCAGGTTGATGTCGTCACCGCCGTAGACTTCGAGTGTGTCCTTGGGGTCGCGAATCAGCAGGCTGCCGAGCATGCAGGTCAGTCCGGCTTCGTTGGTTTGGCCTGACTTGGCAATCCTGTCCACCAGCACGGCGGCGAGAAACACGCCGCCCAGTGCTGTCAGTTGCTCCTGAATCGGGTTCATAGGGCCTGGCCCTTGCTCGTCCACGGCTCCGCCACTTCAATCACGCCGCCGCCGAGGCAGATTTCACCATCGTAGAACACCACGGACTGGCCCGGAGTGACCGCGCGTTGCGGATCATCGAAGGTTGCGCGATAACCCGTGGCGGTTTTCTCCAGGGTGCACGGCTGGTCGCTCTGGCGATAACGAACCTTGGCGGTCAGCTTGCGTGGCTGGCTCAGGTCGATCGGGTTGACCCAGTAGATATCGGAAGCGAGCAGGGCACGAGAGAACAGCCACGGGTGATCGTTGCCCTGGCCAACGATCAGCTCGTTGTGTTCCAGGTCCTTGATCAGCACGTACCACGGCTCATCGCTGGCATCTTTCAGCCCGCCAATGCCCAGGCCCTGGCGCTGGCCGATGGTGTGGTACATCAGGCCGTGGTGACGGCCGATGACTTCACCTTCGGTGGTCTTGATCTCGCCCGGTTGCGCTGGCAGGTACTGCTTGAGGAAGTCGCTGAAGCGGCGCTCGCCGATAAAGCAGATCCCGGTGGAGTCCTTCTTCTTCGCGGTCGCCAGCTCGTATTTCTCGGCAATGGCGCGCACCTGCGGTTTTTCCAGCTCGCCGACCGGGAACAGGGTCTTGGCGATCTGTTCACCGCCGACGGCGTGCAGGAAGTAGCTCTGGTCCTTGTTCGGGTCCAGGCCCTTGAGCAGTTCGGTGCGGCCGTCGATGTCGCGGCGACGCACGTAGTGACCGGTGGCGATCAGGTCGGCACCCAGCATCATGGCGTAGTCGAGGAACGCCTTGAACTTGATTTCACGGTTGCACAGGATGTCCGGGTTCGGCGTGCGTCCGGCCTTGTATTCGGCCAGGAAATGCTCGAACACGTTGTCCCAGTACTCGGCGGCGAAATTGGCGGTGTGCAGCTTGATGCCAATCCTGTCGCACACGGCCTGGGCGTCCGCCAGGTCATCCATGGCGGTGCAGTATTCCGTTCCATCGTCCTCTTCCCAGTTCTTCATGAACAGGCCTTCCACCTCATAGCCCTGCTCGATCAGCAGGAGGGCGGAAACGGAGGAGTCCACGCCGCCGGACATGCCGACAATGACGCGCTTCTTTTGTGTGTCAGAAGGGGCTGGATCACGCATAGGGATTCAATGAGTGTCTTGAAAAAGGACGCGATTCTATCAGGCTCGGGGCCGCATGGCTAAAGAGAAGGACGGATCAGTTCGAGGTCGAAGCGAATGCCTGCCAGATAATCATCGATGCAACGGATGATCAGCTCGCTGCGCCAATTGTCGCGCTGCTCGATTAACTCCTCGCGGGTCAACCACTTGGCGCCGACGATGCCTTCATCCAGTTGATAATCCGCGTGGTGTTTCAGTGGTTTGGCGATGAAACAGACCCGCTGGTACGTTACGCCGTTGCTCGGGGCGGTGTAGAGGTAAATGCCCAGTACGCCGGTCGGTTCGACGTCCCAGCCGGTTTCCTCGAGGGTTTCGCGAATGGCGGCTTCGGTCAGGGTTTCGTTCGGGTCCAGGTGGCCGGCGGGTTGGTTGAGTACCGTGCGTCCGCTCTTGAGCTCTTCGACCATCAGGAAGCGGCCGTTGTCTTCGACGATGGTTGCTACGGTGATGTGGGGTTTCCAGTCCATGAGATGTCCTCAAATTCCAAAGTTGAAACACAGTCCAATGTAGGAGTGAGCCTGCTCGCGATGGCGGTNTACCGCCATCGCGAGCAGGCTCACTCCTACAATGGGTTTGTGTGAATTCTGAAAACACAAACCCCGGCACGGGGCCGGGGTTTGTGGTGCTTCCTTACAACCTTACACCAGCGCAGCGACAGCCGCGTTGAAGGTTGCGCTTGGGCGCATGGCCTTGCTGATCAGCTCGGCGTCGGCGTGGTAGTAACCGCCGATGTCCACTGGTTTGCCCTGAACGGCGTTGAGTTCGGCAACGATGGTCGCCTCGTTCTCGGTCAGGGTCTTGGCCAGGGTCGCGAACTGCGCTTGCAGTGCAGCGTCTTCGGTCTGGGCAGTCAGGGCTTGAGCCCAGTACAGCGCCAGGTAGAAGTGGCTGCCGCGGTTGTCGATGTTGCCGACTTTGCGCGATGGCGACTTGTTGTTGTCCAGGAACTGGCCGGTGGCCTGGTCCAGGGTCTTGGCCAGCACCAGCGCCTTGGGGTTGTTGTAGGTCACGCCCAGGTGTTCCAGGGACGCGGCCAGGGCGAGGAATTCACCCAGCGAATCCCAGCGCAGGAAGTTCTCTTCCAGCAGCTGCTGCACGTGCTTCGGTGCGGAGCCGCCAGCGCCGGTTTCGAACAGGCCACCGCCATTCATCAGCGGCACGATCGACAGCATCTTGGCGCTGGTGCCCAGTTCCATGATCGGGAACAAGTCAGTCAGGTAGTCACGCAGTACGTTGCCGGTCACCGAAATGGTGTCTTTGCCATCGCGGGTGCGCTGCAGGGTGTACTTCATCGCGTCGACCGGCGCCATGATCTGGATGTCCAGGCCGGCAGTGTCGTGATCCTTCAGGTAAGCCTGAACTTTCTCGATCACCACGCCGTCGTGGGCGCGCATCGGGTCCAGCCAGAAAATCGCCGGGGTCGCGCTTGCGCGAGCACGGTTGACGGCCAGTTTGACCCAGTCCTGGATCGGTGCGTCTTTGGTCTGGCACATGCGGAAGATGTCGCCGGCCTCGACAGCCTGTTCCATCAACAGGTTGCCCTTGCTGTCGGTGACGCGAACAACGCCGTCAGCCTTGATCTGGAAAGTCTTGTCGTGGGAGCCGTACTCTTCGGCTTTCTTCGCCATCAGTCCAACGTTTGGCACGCTGCCCATGGTGGTCGGATCGAACGCGCCATTGGCCTTGCAGTCTTCGATCACTGCCTGGTAGATGGTCGCGTAGCAGCGATCCGGGATCACGGCCTTGGTGTCGTGCAGCTGGCCGTCGGTGCCCCACATCTTGCCGGAGTCACGGATCATCGCCGGCATCGAGGCGTCGACGATCACGTCGCTCGGCACGTGCAGGTTGGTGATGCCTTTGTCGGAGTTGACCATCGCCAGGGAAGGGCGAACGGCGTAGACCGCCTGGATGTCAGCTTCGATGGCCGCTTGCTGCTCGGCAGGCAGGGCCTTGATGCGCGCGTACAGGTCGCCGATGCCGTTGTTCAGGTTGAAGCCGATCTGTGCCAGCACGTCAGCGTGCTTGGCCAGCGCGTCTTTATAGAACTCGGCAACGATCTGGCCGAACATGATCGGGTCGGAGACCTTCATCATGGTGGCTTTCAGGTGAACCGACAGCAGCACGCCTTGTTCCTTGGCGTCTTCGATTTCGGCCGCGATGAAGCTGCGCAGGGCGTTTTTGCTCAGTACCGCGCAATCGAGGATCTCACCGGCTTGTACGCTGGTCTTTTCTTTCAGGACGGTGGCGGTGCCGTCTTGAGCGATCAGTTCGATTTTCACGGCGTCAGCGGCGTCGATCAGGGCGGCCTTTTCGCTGCCGTAGAAATCGCCGGTGTTCATGTGCGCGATGTGGGACTTGGAGTCCTTGGCCCACGCGCCCATTTTGTGCGGGTGCTTGCGTGCGTAGTTCTTGACCGACAACGGAGCGCGACGGTCGGAGTTGCCTTCACGCAGAACCGGGTTCACGGCGCTGCCCTTGATCTTGTCGTAGCGCGCCTTGGCTTCTTTGTCGGCGTCGCTGGTGACGGTCTCAGGGTAGTCCGGCAGTGCGAAGCCTTGAGCTTGCAGCTCTTTGATCGCGGCTTGCAGTTGCGGAACCGAGGCGCTGATGTTCGGCAATTTGATGATGTTGGCTTCAGGCGTAACGGCCAGGGCGCCCAGTTCGGCGAGGTGGTCGGCTACGGCTTTGTCGCCCAGTTGCTCGGGGAAGCTGGCCAGGATGCGCCCTGCAAGAGAGATATCGCGGGTTTCAACGGCGATATCAGCCGAGGCGGTGAACGCCTCTACGATAGGCAACAGTGAATAGGTGGCGAGGGCAGGAGCTTCGTCGGTGAAGGTATAGATGATCTTCGAGCGGGTGGGCATATTCGGATTAACTCTCTCTTCTTTGCTAAAGCGTGCGCAGAAACTCGAGGGCGCCGGGTAAGCGCGTTCGTTCAAAGTCATCCATGAGCCGAATATCGAGGTTTCGTTGCTGTGATGTTGGGTGCATCAGTAGGGCGTCAAGCAGTCGGGCTGCGGTAACAGACCGGTTTTGGGCTGAAACACTCGTCGCTATTTATCAAGCAGCAGGCTGTTCAGTCCGTCGTGACCCTTTAGTCAGCGGCGGCATTATACATAGGTAGCTGGCAATCTGCCGATGGTTCATACGCAACGAATGTCGTCCATTGGTCTAAAGGTCGCAGGGGCGAGCAGGGCACAAGGTCATTCGTCGTGCTTGAGTTTGGCGTTTTTCCCTTTGCTTTCAAGCTTGTAGCTCGCGAGTTGCAAGGCTTTGCGGCAGATGGACGGAACATAGGGTTTGCGCGCCGATTCAACTGGGTTACGCTCGAACCAAGCCAGATGTTCAATCCAATCAATGGAGTTCAGCATGGGTTACAAGAAGATTCAGGTTCCAGCCGTCGGCGACAAAATCACCGTCAATGCAGACCATTCTCTCAATGTTCCTAATAACCCGATCATCCCCTTCATCGAAGGCGACGGCATTGGTGTCGACATCAGCCCGGTCATGATCAAGGTTGTCGATGCTGCTGTTAAGAAGGCTTACGGTGGCGAGCGCAAGATTTCCTGGATGGAAGTGTACGCCGGGGAAAAAGCGACCCAGGTTTACGATCAGGACACCTGGCTGCCTCAGGAAACCCTGGACGCGGTCAAGGATTACGTGGTTTCCATCAAGGGCCCGCTGACCACCCCGGTCGGTGGCGGCATCCGTTCCCTGAACGTAGCCCTGCGCCAGCAACTCGACCTGTACGTCTGCCTGCGCCCGGTGCGCTGGTTCGAAGGCGTGCCGAGCCCGGTCAAGAAGCCGGGCGATGTCGACATGACCATCTTCCGTGAGAACTCCGAAGACATCTACGCCGGCATCGAGTGGAAGGCCGGTACGCCGGAAGCCACCAAGGTCATCAAGTTCCTTAAAGAAGAAATGGGCGTGACCAAGATCCGTTTCGACGAAAACTGCGGCATCGGCGTCAAGCCAGTATCCCTGCAAGGCACCAAGCGTCTGGCGCGCAAGGCCCTGCAATATGTGGTCGACAATGACCGCGATTCGCTGACCATCGTGCACAAAGGCAACATCATGAAGTTCACCGAAGGTGCCTTCAAGGAATGGGCCTACGAAGTGGCGGCTGAAGAGTTCGGCGCGACCCTGCTCGACGGCGGTCCGTGGATGCAGTTCAAGAACCCGAAAACCGGCAAGAACGTCATCGTCAAGGATGCGATCGCCGACGCCATGCTCCAGCAGATCCTGCTGCGCCCGGCCGAGTACGATGTGATCGCCACCCTGAACCTGAACGGCGACTACCTCTCCGACGCCCTGGCGGCGGAAGTGGGCGGTATCGGTATCGCGCCGGGTGCCAACCTGTCCGACACCGTGGCCATGTTCGAAGCCACCCACGGTACTGCACCGAAGTACGCCGGCAAGGACCAGGTCAACCCCGGTTCGCTGATCCTCTCCGCTGAAATGATGCTGCGCCACATGGGCTGGACCGAAGCAGCCGATCTGATCATCAAGGGCACCAACGGCGCGATTTCCGCCAAGACCGTGACCTATGACTTCGAACGTCTGATGGACGGCGCCAAGCTGGTGTCGTCTTCCGGCTTCGGTGATGCGCTTATCTCGCACATGTAAGAAAACGCAGGCACACAAAAACCGCCTGATTCAAGAATTTGAGTCAGGCGGTTTTTTTATGGCGGGATGACGGTGTGGTCTTACGCCGTAACGGTCTGTTGCGGGGCGGATGCCGTCGCTTTCGAGGCATCCACCGGGTTGCCGATGTTGACCGCGTGCAGGCCTTTGGGGCCCTGGATTATGTCGAATACGACAGCTTGCCCGGCTTTCAGGGTTTTATAACCTTCCATCTGGATGGCGGAGTAGTGGGCAAACAGATCTTCTGTCTTGCCGTCCTCGACGATGAAACCGTAACCCTTGGCGTTGTTGAACCATTTGACCTTGCCGCTGACCTTGCCGCCTGACATACCCAACTCCCTCTGCAACAGACTCCATCACTGGAGTATCATCCAGTACATCCGCAGTCGAATCTGTAAATAAGATTGACTCCGCGGACCTTTTTTACCCACTGTGGGCTCTATTGGTTGTAACACCGTTTTGCCGATAGTCAAGCTGACCGGGCAGTCGGAGTTGAAAACGCTGATAGCCGCCCCCACCACTGTATTTGAACAACTGACGAACCTTTCTTTCCATGCATGCAATCAGCCAGATTCGACTAACATTCAATCAGGATCGCCCTGATTTACACGACGACGATTCCACAGGCATTGCTGTTCAGGAGGCAAAGCCTGCACTGCAGGCGCCGCCGATGTACAAGGTGGTTTTGTTCAACGATGACTACACACCGATGGATTTCGTGGTCGAAGTGCTCGAGGTGTTTTTTAACCTGAATCGCGAGCTGGCGACCAAGGTCATGCTGGCCGTCCACACAGAAGGGCGGGCAGTATGTGGAGTGTTTACCCGCGACATCGCCGAGACCAAGGCCATGCAGGTCAACCAGTACGCCAGGGAAAGCCAGCATCCGCTACTCTGTGAAATCGAGAAGGACGGTTAATCGCCGACCACTTGGGTATGAGGTGAAGCTATGTTAAACCGCGAGCTCGAAGTCACCCTCAATCTTGCCTTCAAGGAAGCCCGTTCGAAGCGTCATGAGTTCATGACCGTCGAACACCTCTTGCTGGCCCTATTGGACAATGAGGCTGCCGCCACCGTTTTGCGTGCGTGCGGCGCAAACCTCGACAAACTCAAGCATGACCTGCAGGAGTTCATCGACTCCACCACGCCATTGATCCCCGTGCATGACGAGGATCGCGAAACCCAGCCAACCCTGGGCTTCCAGCGTGTCCTGCAGCGTGCTGTGTTTCACGTACAGAGCTCGGGCAAACGCGAAGTGACCGGTGCCAACGTGCTGGTCGCGATCTTCAGTGAGCAAGAGAGTCAGGCGGTGTTCCTGCTGAAACAGCAGAGCGTTGCCCGTATAGATGTCGTCAACTACATCGCCCATGGCATTTCCAAGGTGCCGGGGCATGGCGATCACTCTGAAGGTGAGCAAGATATGCAAGACGACGAGGGTGGTGAGTCTTCTTCCTCGGGCAATCCCCTGGATGCTTATGCCAGCAACCTCAATGAGCTGGCGCGCCAGGGTCGTATCGATCCGTTGGTGGGGCGTGAGCTGGAGGTCGAGCGTGTCGCGCAGATTCTCGCGCGCCGGCGCAAAAACAATCCGCTGCTGGTGGGCGAGGCGGGCGTGGGTAAAACCGCGATTGCCGAAGGCCTGGCCAAGCGCATTGTCGACAACCAGGTGCCGGACCTGCTGGCCAACAGCGTGGTTTACTCCCTTGACCTGGGTGCCTTGCTGGCCGGTACCAAGTACCGTGGCGATTTCGAGAAGCGCTTCAAGGCGTTGCTCAATGAATTGAAAAAACGTCCGCAGGCGATCCTGTTCATCGACGAGATCCACACCATCATTGGTGCCGGTGCCGCGTCCGGTGGTGTCATGGATGCCTCGAACCTGCTCAAGCCGCTGCTGTCCTCGGGTGATATCCGGTGCATCGGTTCGACCACCTTCCAGGAATTTCGCGGCATCTTCGAGAAGGACCGTGCCTTGGCCCGGCGCTTCCAGAAGGTCGATGTGTCGGAGCCTTCCGTGGAAGACACCATCGGTATCCTGCGCGGTCTAAAGGGGCGCTTCGAACAGCATCACAACATCGAGTACAGCGATGAAGCCCTGCGCGCCGCCGCCGAACTGGCTTCGCGCTATATCAACGACCGGCATATGCCGGACAAGGCGATCGACGTGATCGACGAGGCGGGTGCCTACCAGCGCCTGCAACCGGTCGAGATGCGCGTTAAACGCATCGAAGTGCCTCAGGTCGAGGACATCGTCGCGAAAATCGCGCGGATTCCGCCCAAGCACGTCACCAGTTCCGACAAGGAGCTGCTGCGTAACCTCGAGCGTGACCTGAAATTGACCGTGTTCGGTCAGGATGCCGCGATCGACTCGCTGGCAACCGCGATCAAGCTGTCCCGTGCCGGCCTCAAGTCCCCTGACAAGCCTGTCGGTTCGTTCCTGTTCGCAGGGCCGACCGGTGTCGGTAAAACCGAAGCGGCGCGTCAGTTGGCCAAGGCGTTGGGTGTCGAGTTGATTCGTTTCGACATGTCCGAGTACATGGAGCGCCACACCGTATCGCGTCTGATCGGTGCGCCTCCAGGGTATGTCGGATTCGATCAGGGTGGTCTGCTGACCGAAGCCATCACCAAGCAGCCACACTGCGTGCTGTTGCTCGATGAGATCGAGAAGGCGCATCCGGAAGTCTTCAACTTGCTGCTGCAGGTCATGGATCACGGTACGTTGACCGATAACAACGGACGCAAGGCGGATTTCCGTAACGTGATCGTCATCATGACGACCAACGCCGGTGCCGAAACCGCAGCCCGCGCTTCGATCGGTTTCACCTATCAGGATCACTCGTCCGATGCGATGGAAGTGATCAAGAAGAGCTTCACGCCGGAATTCCGCAACCGTCTGGACACCATCATCCAGTTTGGTCGCCTCAGCCATGAGGTCATCAAGAGCGTGGTGGACAAGTTCCTTACCGAGCTTCAGGCGCAGCTGGAAGACAAGCGAGTGTTGCTGGAAGTCACCGATGCGGCCCGCAACTGGCTGGCCGAAGGTGGCTACGACGCGGCAATGGGTGCTCGCCCAATGGCTCGCCTGATCCAGGACAAGATCAAGCGTCCGCTGGCGGAGGAGATTCTCTTTGGCGAACTGGCCGAACATGGCGGTGTGGTGCACATCGACATCAAGGACGGCGAGCTGACCTTCGAGTTCGAGACCACGGCCGAGATGGCCTGACGTTCAGAAGCAAAACAAAAAGGCGCCGGGAGGCGCCTTTTTGTTGTCTGCAAAATGCACATCAAAACCTGTGGGAGCAAGCTCGCTCCCACAGGGTTTTGTGTTGTGGTCGCTAAATCGCAGACAAACAAAAACGCCCGGCATGAGCCGGGCGTCTTGTATTGACCTGATTAGCGAGCGCGGTAAGTGATGCGCCCTTTGCTCAAGTCATAGGGCGTCAGCTCGACGCGCACTTTGTCGCCGGTAAGAATGCGGATGTAGTTCTTGCGCATCTTGCCGGAGATGTGCGCGGTTACGACGTGCCCATTTTCCAACTCCACACGAAACATGGTGTTGGGCAGGGTGTCGACGACAGTGCCTTCCATTTCGAAGCTGTCTTCTTTCGACATGCAGTAAAGCCCTCGGTGTCCAATGAATGGCCCGGTGCAACTGCGCCAGGCAAAAGCGGCGTGCATTGTGCCCGAAAAGTGGGGTTTAAGCCAAGGGGTTTAGGGCTGGCTCTAGTTTAGAACCACCCAGCGCTGATTAATCAGCAACTCAATGGGGCGATATTGAGTCTTGTAGTTCATCTTTTTGCAGTTTTTGATCCAGTAGCCGAGGTAGACCGCCTCCAGCCCGAGCCGGCTGGCCTCGGCGATTTGCCAGAGGATTGCGTAGCGCCCAAGGCTGCGACGCTCTTCGGCGGGCTCGTAGAAGGTGTAGACCGCCGAAAGACCGTTCGGCAGTAAATCGGTGACGGCGACGGCCAGCAGCCGGCCGTTCAGGCGAAACTCATAAAAGCGTGAAAACGGCAGGTCCCGCACCAGGAATGTCGAAAACTGGTCGCGACTTGGCGGGTACATGTCGCCATCGGCGTGACGCTGTTCGATATAGCGCTGGTAAAGGTCGAAGTACTCTTCGTTGAAGCCGGGCCTGGCGGGACGCACCTGCAAATCCGCGTTGCGCTTGAAGATGCGTTTCTGTTGCCGGTTGGGCGTGAACTGTCCCACGGGAATACGCGCCGGAACGCACGCATTGCAATTCTGGCAATGCGGCCGGTAGAGATGGTCGCCACTGCGACGAAACCCCATCTCCGACAGGTCTGCATAGACATGCACATCCATGGGCTGACTAGGGTCGAGGAACAGGGTTGTGGCCTGCTCATCGGGCAGATAACTGCAAGAGTGCGGCTGAGTGGCATAGAACTTCAAACGCGCCAACTCGGTCATGATCAACCCTCGGGATAATGCTTTTGAATAAGTGTAAGCCACACGGGAGAAAGTCGCTCAGCAAACCCAGGTGGCGGTGTTGGCTTGGTCCAGGTGCCTGGCCAGATAGCTGGCAAATTCACGGCGAGGAATGGCGCGGGCGCCCAGGCTGTGCAGGTGGTCGGTGGGCATCTGGCAGTCGATCAGCACAAACCCCGAGTCTTTCAGATGCCGCACCAAGGTGGCAAAACCGAATTTCGAAGCGTTGTCGGCGAGGCTGAACATGGACTCGCCGAAAAACAGCTGGCCCATTGCCAGGCCATACAACCCGCCGACCAGTTCGTCTCCGTCCCACACTTCCACCGAGTGGGCGTGTCCGCGCCTGTGCAACTCGATATAAGCGTCCTGCATGGCCTCGGTGATCCAGGTGCCGTCGGCGTAATCCCGGGGCGCGGCACAGGCGCGGATAACGGCGGCGAAGTCCTGGTCAAAGGTCASTTGATAGCGTTGCTGGCGCAGCAGTTTGTTCAGGCTGCGTGAGACGTGCAATTCGTCGGGAAACAGAACCGTGCGCGGATCCGGAGACCACCAGAGAATCGGCTGGCCTTCGGAAAACCAAGGGAAGCAGCCGTGGCGATAAGCCGAGACCAGCCGATCGGCGGACAGATCGCCACCGGCAGCCAGCAGCCCGTTGGGGTCGCGCATGGCCTTTTCCAGCGGTGGGAAATGCAAGGTATTGCGTTGTAACCAAGTCAGCATGGCATCCGGGCTTGCAGAAGGGGAGGGCAGTGGCGGGTGTTGGCCCGCCGTAAAGTGTGCCTTCAAACGGCAGGAATGTCGTCGAGGTATTTTTCGGCGTCCAGCGCCGCCATGCAACCGGCCCCGGCAGACGTAACGGCCTGGCGATAAACGTGGTCGGCCACGTCACCGGCGGCAAACACACCGGCAATCGCCGTAGCGGTGGCATCGCCTTCGCTGCCACCCTTGACCAGCAGATACCCGTCGCGCATCTCCAGTTGGCCCGTGAACAGGTCGGTGTTGGGTTTATGGCCGATGGCGATAAACACCCCGGCCAGTGGCAGTTCCCTGGTTTCGCCGGTGTGGCTGTCCCGCAGGCGGGCGCCGGTCACGCCGCTGGCATCGCCGAGCACTTCGTCCAGATTCTGGTTCCAGTGCAGGCGGATATTGCCGTTGGCGGCCTTTTCGAAGAGTTTGTCCTGGAGGATCTTCTCCGAGCGCAGCTTGTCGCGTCGATGGATAAGGTGCACTTCCTTGGCGATGTTCGACAGGTACAAAGCTTCCTCGACCGCCGTATTACCGCCGCCGACCACCGCAACCACCTGATTGCGATAGAAAAATCCATCGCATGTCGCGCACGCCGAAACCCCTTTGCCAGCAAACCTTTCTTCCGATGGCAAACCCAGGTATTGCGCAGAAGCGCCGGTGGCAATGATCAGTGCGTCGCAGGTGTAAGTTGCGCCATCGCCGATCAGTTCGAACGGCCGTTGTTGCAACTTGGCGGTATGGATGTGGTCGTAAATGATCTCGGTGGCAAAGCGCTCGGCGTGTTTTTGCATGCGGTCCATCAGCACCGGTCCGGTCAGGCCTTCGACGTCGCCTGGCCAGTTGTCGACTTCGACGGTGGTGGTGAGCTGGCCACCTGCCTGTATGCCAGTAATGACAACGGGCTTGAGGTTGGCGCGGGCGGCATAAACGGCTGCGCTGTAACCGGCAGGGCCGGAGCCCAGGATAATCAGGCGTGAATGCTTCGCTTCGCTCATAAAAACACCTCATAAGCCTTTGTCACAAAAGAGAATGCATGCTCAAATTGAGCGGCATGTCATGCGCTGTTGACTATGCTACACCCAAGGGGCTCAAGCATGGCGTCGTGCGTACAAACCCGTACAATGCCCTGCGTGTTACCTATATTCATTGCGCGCCGTGTTTATAAAAACCGGGGCACAGTGTTAAAAGTAGTCCCGGTAACACGTGTTAACTTTTTTACCTGCCTGGATTGGGCAGTTTTCGGCAGTTTTTATAGTCATTCAACAGATGGACGCGCCCATGGCGCAGGAAAAGAAGCGTTTTGAAGAAATCCACCGCAGCACCTAAACCAGCCGTCGTTCCGCTCTGGCGCCAGCACTTGCACTACCGACTCAAGGAAGGTGCGCTGATCGCCATCGGTGCCTTGTGCCTGTTCCTGATGATGGCCTTGTTGACCTATGGCAAGGATGATCCGGGCTGGAGTCATAACAGCAAGATCGACGACGTGCAGAACTTCGGCGGTCCAGCGGGCTCCTACAGCGCCGATATCCTGTTCATGGTGCTGGGTTACTTCGCCTACATCTTCCCGTTGCTGCTGGCGATCAAGGCGTACCAGATCTTCCGTCAGCGTCACGAACCGTGGCAGTGGAGTGGCTGGCTGTTTTCCTGGCGCCTGATCGGTCTGGTGTTCCTGGTGCTGTCGGGCGCCGCTCTGGCCCATATCCATTTCCATGCCGCGACCGGTCTGCCGGCCGGTGCGGGCGGTGCGCTGGGCGAAAGCCTCGGCGACCTGGCCAGGAACGCCCTGAATATCCAGGGCAGTACGCTGCTGTTCATTGCGTTGTTCCTGTTCGGCCTGACCGTGTTTACCGACCTGTCGTGGTTCAGGGTGATGGACATCACCGGCAAGATCACCCTCGACCTGTTCGAACTGTTCCAGGGCGCGGCCAATCGCTGGTGGGCGGCCCGTACCGAGCGCAAGCAACTGGTCGCACAGCTGCGTGAAGTCGACGACCGTATGGATGAAGTGGTCGCGCCGACCGTCACCGACAAGCGCGAGCAGGCCAAGGTCAAGGAGCGGTTGATCGAGCGTGAGCAAGCCCTGAGCAAGCACATGTCCGAGCGCGAGAAGCAGGTGCCACCGGTGATTGCACCCGCGCCGCCAAAGCCTGCCGCACCGAGCAAGCGCGTCGAAAAAGAGAAGCAGACGCCGCTGTTCGTCGACAGCGCCGTCGAAGGCACCTTGCCGCCGATCTCGATTCTCGATCCGGCGGAAAAGAAACAGCTCAATTACTCGCCTGAATCCCTGGCGGCGGTTGGCCACCTGCTGGAAATCAAGCTCAAGGAATTCGGCGTTGAAGTTACAGTGGACTCGATTCACCCGGGGCCGGTGATTACCCGTTACGAAATCCAGCCGGCGGCCGGCGTCAAGGTCAGCCGCATTTCCAACCTGGCCAAAGACCTGGCCCGTTCCCTGGCCGTGACCAGCGTGCGCGTGGTGGAAGTGATTCCGGGCAAGACCACCGTCGGTATCGAGATTCCCAACGAAGACCGGCAGATCGTGCGCTTCTCCGAGGTGTTGTCGACCCCCGAGTACGACAACTTCAAATCCCCGGTCACCCTGGCCCTGGGCCACGACATCGGCGGAAAGCCGGTCATCACTGACCTGGCGAAAATGCCGCACTTGCTGGTGGCCGGTACCACCGGTTCCGGTAAGTCGGTGGGTGTGAACGCGATGATCCTGTCGATCCTGTTCAAGTCCGGCCCGGAAGACGCCAAGCTGATCATGATCGACCCGAAAATGCTGGAATTGTCGATCTACGAAGGCATTCCGCACCTGCTGTGCCCGGTGGTCACCGACATGAAGGACGCCGCCAACGCCCTGCGCTGGAGCGTTGCCGAGATGGAGCGGCGCTACAAGCTGATGGCCAAGATGGGCGTGCGAAACCTGTCGGGCTTCAACGCCAAGGTCAAGGAAGCCCAGGACGCCGGCGAGCCGTTGAGCGATCCGTTGTACAAGCGCGAAAGCATCCACGACGAAGCGCCGCTCCTGCAAAAGCTGCCGACCATTGTGGTCGTAGTCGACGAATTCGCCGACATGATGATGATCGTCGGCAAAAAGGTTGAAGAACTGATCGCCCGTATCGCCCAGAAGGCGCGGGCGGCCGGTATCCACCTGATTCTTGCGACCCAGCGTCCGTCGGTGGATGTGATCACCGGTCTGATCAAGGCCAACATCCCGACCCGCATGGCGTTCCAGGTGTCGAGCAAGATCGACTCGCGGACCATCATCGATCAGGGCGGTGCCGAACAACTGCTGGGCCACGGTGACATGCTGTACATGCCGCCGGGTACCAGCCTGCCGATTCGTGTTCACGGTGCATTCGTGTCCGACGATGAGGTTCACCGCGTGGTGGAAGCCTGGAAGCTGCGGGGTGCGCCGGAATACAACGACGACATCCTCAATGGCGTCGAAGAGGCGGGCAGCGGCTTCGAAGGCAGCAGCGGTGGCGGCGACGGAGACGATCCAGAGGCCGACGCTCTGTACGACGAAGCGGTCCAGTTCGTGCTGGAAAGTCGTCGCGCCTCCATTTCCGCGGTCCAGCGCAAGCTGAAGATCGGCTACAACCGCGCCGCGCGCATGATCGAAGCCATGGAAATGGCCGGGGTCGTGACGTCCATGAACACCAACGGTTCGCGTGAAGTCCTGGCCCCGGGCCCGGTGCGCGACTGACCCGAGTATGAAAAGGGTGGTGCCTTTGGCGCCGCCCGAACTCCCACGAATGTTATGAGGACTCCCATGCGTCTGATCCGCATGCTGTTGCTGCCGGTACTGGCTCTGACCACGCTTTCGGCCCACGCCGATGACAAGGACGTGGCACGCCTGACCCAACTGCTGGAAAAATCCCAGACCCTGACTGCACGTTTCTCGCAACTGACCCTTGATGGCACCGGCACCCAGTTGCAGGAAACCGCTGGCGAGATGTCGCTGCAGCGTCCGGGCCTGTTCTACTGGCACACCGATGCGCCGGCCGAGCAGACCATGATCTCCGATGGTAAGAAAGTCACCCTGTGGGACCCGGACCTGGAACAGGCCACCATCAAGAAGCTTGACCAGCGCCTGACCCAGACCCCAGCGTTGCTGCTGTCCGGTGACGTGTCCAAGATCAGCCAGAGCTTCGACATCAGCGCCAAGGAAGCCGGCGGCGTGATCGATTTCACCCTGAAGCCGAAAACCAAGGACACCCTGTTTGACAGCCTGCGCCTGTCGTTCCGCAACGGTCTGGTCAACGACATGCAGTTGATCGACAGCGTTGGTCAGCGCACCAATATCCTGTTCACCGGGGTGAAGGCCAACGAGCCGATCCCGGCGTCCAAGTTCAAGTTCGATATCCCGAAAGGGGCGGACGTGATCCAGGAGTAACACGCAAACCCCTGTAGGAGCGAGCCTGCTCGCGATGGACGTCAACGATAACGTTGGCAGCCTGACACCCAGCGGTGTTCTTGAGTCCATCGCGAGCAGGCTCGCTCCTACAGGGGGGGCGATGTTCAATTGAGGTTTCAGAGATAGTCATGGATCTGTTTCGCAGCGCCCCCATCGCCCAGCCCTTGGCCGCCCGCCTGCGTGCGGCCAATCTGGACGAGTACGTCGGTCAGGAACACGTGCTCGCTCGCGGCAAGCCCTTGCGCGAGGCGCTGGAGCAGGGTGTCCTGCATTCGATGATTTTCTGGGGTCCGCCCGGCGTGGGCAAAACCACCCTGGCGCGATTGCTCGCGGAAGTCTCGGATGCGCACTTCGAAACGGTCTCGGCGGTATTGGCCGGGGTCAAGGAGATCCGCCAGTCGGTGGAAATCGCCAAGCAGCAGGCCGCGCAGTACGGCCGCCGCACCATTCTGTTCGTCGACGAAGTGCATCGCTTCAACAAGTCCCAGCAGGATGCGTTCCTGCCGTACGTTGAAGACGGCACACTGATTTTCATCGGCGCGACCACGGAAAACCCTTCGTTTGAACTCAATAACGCCTTGCTCTCCCGGGCGCGTGTCTATGTGCTCAAGAGCCTCGACGAAGCGGCCCTGCGCAAACTGGTGCAGCGCGCGCTGACCGAAGAACGTGGCCTGGGCAAGCGCAACCTGACCCTCAGCGACGAAGGCTTCCAGATGCTGTTGTCGGCCGCCGATGGCGATGGCCGGCGCCTGCTCAACCTGCTGGAAAACGCCTCGGACCTCGCCGAAGACAACAGCGAAATCGGCACCGAGCTCCTGCAAAGCCTGCTCGGCGATACCCGCAGGCGGTTCGATAAGGGCGGCGAAGCGTTCTACGACCAGATTTCCGCGCTGCATAAATCGGTGCGCGGTTCCAACCCCGACGGAGCCTTGTATTGGTTCGCGCGGATGATCGACGGCGGTTGCGACCCCTTGTACCTTGCCCGGCGAGTGGTGCGTATGGCCAGCGAAGACATCGGCAATGCCGACCCACGCGCCCTGAGCCTGTGCCTGGCGGCCTGGGAAGTGCAGGAGCGCCTCGGCAGCCCCGAAGGCGAACTGGCGGTGGCCCAGGCCATCACCTATCTGGCCTGTGCGCCGAAAAGCAACGCGGTCTATATGGGCTTCAAGACCGCACTGCGCGCCGCCGCCGAGCACGGCTCGCTGGAAGTGCCGCTGCACCTGCGCAACGCAYCGACCAAGCTGATGAAGCAATTGGGCTACGGCGATGAATACCGCTATGCCCACGATGAGCCGGACGCCTACGCCGCCGGAGAAGACTATTTCCCGGAAGAACTCGACCCGATCCCGTTCTATCAGCCCGTGCCCCGTGGCCTGGAATTGAAGATCGGCGAAAAGCTCAATCACCTGGCGAAACTCGACCGTTCAAGCCCCCGGCAGCGGAGAAAATAGTGCTTCCAGCGATCGTTGCGGTTTCCGTCGGCGGGATGGCCGGTACGCTGTTGCGCTTTGCCGCGGGCAACTGGATCAACGCGAATTGGCCACGGCACTTCTATACCGCGACGCTGGCCGTTAATATCGTGGGCTGTTTGCTGATCGGTGTTCTATACGGTCTGTTTTTGATACGCCCGGAGGTGCCTTTTGAGATTCGCGCCGGGTTGATCGTTGGCTTCCTCGGGGGGCTGACGACTTTTTCATCCTTTTCACTGGATACGGTGCGCCTGCTGGAAAGCGGGCAGGTGCCGCTGGCCCTGGGCTATGCGGCGCTCAGCGTATTCGGCGGGCTGCTTGCAACCTGGGCCGGCCTGTCCTTGACCAAACTTTGATAAACGAGAAACCGACATGCTCGATTCCAAACTGTTACGTAGCAACCTTCAGGACGTAGCGGACCGCCTGGCATCCCGTGGCTATGCCCTGGATGTTGCGCGCATCGAAGCGCTGGAAGAACAGCGCAAGACCGTCCAGACCCGCACCGAAGCACTGCAGGCTGAACGTAATGCGCGTTCCAAATCCATCGGTCAGGCCAAGCAGCGTGGCGAAGACATCGCGCCGCTGATGGCGGACGTCGAGCGTATGGCGGGCGAATTGAGCGCCGGTAAAGTCGAACTGGACGCGATCCAGACCGATCTGGACTCGATCCTGCTGGGTATCCCCAATCTGCCGCACGAATCGGTGCCGGTCGGCGAAGACGAAGACGGCAACGTCGAAGTGCGCCGCTGGGGCACCCCGACAGCCTTCGATTTCCCGGTTCAGGACCACGTGGCCCTGGGCGAGAAGTTCGGCTGGCTGGACTTTGAAACCGCCGCCAAGCTGTCCGGCGCCCGTTTTGCCCTGCTGCGCGGCCCGATTGCCCGTCTGCACCGTGCCCTGGCGCAGTTCATGATCAACCTGCACGTCACCGAGCACGGCTACGAAGAGGCCTATACGCCTTATCTGGTCCAGGCACCGGCGCTGCAAGGCACCGGTCAACTGCCGAAGTTCGAAGAAGACCTGTTCAAGATCGCGCGCGAAGGCGAAGCCGACCTGTATCTGATCCCGACCGCCGAAGTGTCGCTGACCAACATCGTCGCCGGCGAAATCGTCGATTCGAAACTGCTGCCGATCAAGTTCGTTGCCCACACGCCGTGCTTCCGCAGTGAAGCCGGCGCATCGGGTCGCGACACCCGCGGCATGATCCGCCAGCACCAGTTCGACAAAGTCGAGATGGTGCAGATCGTCGAGCCGTCGCAGTCGATGGAAGCGCTGGAAGGCCTGACCGCCAACGCCGAGAAAGTCCTGCAACTGCTGGAACTGCCTTACCGCACCCTGGCGCTGTGCACCGGCGACATGGGCTTCAGCGCGGTCAAGACCTACGACCTGGAAGTGTGGATCCCGAGCCAGGACAAGTACCGCGAAATCTCGTCGTGCTCCAACTGCGGCGACTTCCAGGCCCGCCGCATGCAAGCGCGTTTCCGCAACCCGGAAACCGGCAAGCCGGAACTGGTGCACACCCTGAACGGCTCCGGTCTTGCAGTCGGTCGTACCCTGGTGGCGGTGCTGGAGAACTATCAGCAGGCCGACGGTTCGATCCGTGTGCCTGAGGTCCTGAAGCCGTACATGGGTGGCCTCGAGGTCATCGGTTAAATGAACTATCTGCCGCTGTTTCACAACCTTCGCGGCAGTCGTGTGTTGGTCGTCGGTGGAGGGGAGATTGCCTTGCGCAAATCCCGCCTGCTGGCCGATGCCGGTGCGCTGCTGCGGGTGGTTGCACCTGAAATCGAAGCACAACTGCGCGAACTGGTTGCCGGCAGCGGTGGCGAGTGCCTGTTGCGCGGCTACACCGAAACGGACCTGGACGGTTGCGGGCTGATCATTGCCGCCACCGACGACGAAGCGCTGAACGCACAAGTCTCCGCCGATGCCCATCGGCGTTGCGTGCCGGTCAACGTGGTGGACGCGCCAGCCCTGTGCAGCGTGATCTTCCCTGCCATCGTCGACCGTTCGCCACTGATCATCGCGGTGTCCAGCGGCGGCGATGCGCCGGTGCTGGCACGTCTGATCCGCGCCAAGATCGAAACCTGGATTCCTTCCACCTACGGTCACCTGGCTGGTCTGGCGGCGCGTTTTCGTCATCAGGTCAAAGGCCTGTTTCCGGATGTACAGCAGCGTCGGGCGTTCTGG
Source organism: Pseudomonas sp. P5_B3 (assembly GCF_056400405.1). Lineage (NCBI taxonomy): Bacteria > Pseudomonadati > Pseudomonadota > Gammaproteobacteria > Pseudomonadales > Pseudomonadaceae > Pseudomonas > Pseudomonas sp. P5_B3. Next base: position 81,033 of record NZ_JBFULI010000033.1, read on the forward strand.
GAAGATGTTTTCCAGGGACCGATTGCCGACCGCCAGCTGGCCGGGCAGGGCGCTGAAGCCGAGCGCTTGTTGCAGGCGAAGATTGATGGCCAAGCGCCGGTGGCAACCGGCGAAGTCTATCTGGTGGGCGCGGGGCCGGGCGATCCCGACCTGTTGACCTTCCGCGCCTTGCGTTTGATGCAGCAAGCCGACGTAGTGTTATACGACCGCCTGGTGGCGCCGGCGATTATCGAACTGTGCCGTCGCGACGCCGAGCGGGTTTACGTTGGCAAACGTCGCGCCGATCACGCGGTGCCGCAGGATCAGATCAATCAGCAATTGGTGGATCTGGCCAGGCAAGGCAAGCGTGTGGTGCGATTGAAGGGCGGCGATCCGTTCATCTTCGGTCGTGGTGGTGAAGAGATCGAAGAACTGGCGGCCCAGGGCATCCCGTTCCAGGTGGTGCCGGGGATCACGGCGGCCAGCGGTTGCGCGGCCTACGCCGGGATTCCGCTGACTCACCGTGATTATGCGCAGTCGGTGCGCTTTGTCACCGGGCACCTGAAGGACGGTTCCACCGATTTGCCCTGGGCCGATCTGGTGGCCCCGGCGCAAACCCTGGTGTTCTACATGGGGCTGGTGGGCTTGCCGATCATCTGCGAACAGTTGATCAAGCATGGTCGCGGTGCCGATACCCCGGCAGCGTTGATCCAGCAGGGCACCACGGTCAACCAGCGGGTGTTTACCGGCACCCTGGCGGACCTGCCACGGCTGGTGGCGGAGCATGAAGTGCATGCGCCGACATTGGTGATCGTGGGTGAAGTGGTGCAACTGCGCGAGAAACTGGCGTGGTTTGAAGGGGCTCAATCAGACGTCTGAGCACCGCGTCGACCTCAATCGCGAGCAGGCTCGCTCCTACAGGGGATGTGTAAACGACACAAATCCACTGTAGGAGCGAGCCTGCTCGCGATGGGGCCTTCAAAACCTACACAAATCTCAAGCTCTGCGCCAAACCCCTTTCCCGCTCTCCCGATCATGGGCCGCGGTGAAGTCCTGCGCCGGCCCTTTCGGCACCACACCCGTCGGGTTGATGGTGCGGTGGCTGGCGTAGTAGTGGTTCTTGATGTGGGTGAAGTCCACCGTCTCGGCAACCCCCGGCCACTGATAGATCTCGCGCAACCAGTTCGACAGATTCGGATAATCCGCAATCCGCCGCAGATTGCACTTGAAGTGCCCGTAGTACACCGCATCGAAGCGAATCAGTGTGGTGAACAGGCGAATGTCCGCTTCGGTCAGGTATTCGCCTGCCAGGTAACGATTGGCACCCAGCAGCAGCTCCAGCCGATCCAGCTCGGTAAACACATCGTCGAACGCTTCTTCATAGGCCTGTTGTGACGTGGCAAAGCCGGCGCGGTACACGCCATTGTTCACCGCCGGATAAATCCGCTCGTTCAACGCATCGATCTCACCGCGTAGCGGTGCCGGGTAGAAGTCCAGGTCGTTACCGGTCAAATCGTCGAAGGCACCATTGAACATGCGGATGATTTCCGATGATTCATTGCTGACGATGCGCTTTTGCTGTTTGTCCCACAGCACCGGCACGGTGACGCGGCCGGTGTAGTCGGCGGTGTCGGCGGTGTAGCGCTGGTGCATGAAGTCGAAGTGATCGAGCTTGTCGCCGGTAGATCCCAGGTTCTGGTCGAAGGTCCAGCCATTTTCCAGCATCAACCAACTGACCACCGAAACGTCGATCAGGTTTTCGAGGCCTTTGAGTTTGCGCAGGATCAGCGTGCGATGGGCCCACGGACAGGCCAGGGACACGTACAAGTGATAGCGCCCCGGTTCGGCCGCAAAGCCGCCGACGCCGGTCGGTCCCGGCTTGCCGTCAGCGGTTAACCAGTTGCGACGCTGCGCCTGTTCACGCTGGAACGCGCCGTCCTTGCTGCTTTCGTACCACTTGTCCTGCCAGCGGCCATCAACTAACAAACCCATGTTCAAGACTCCCGAAACCCATAATCGATGGAGTCGAGTCTATTCCGATGAGTTCGAACAAAAAGCGCAAAGATCGGGCGAAAATGATCGATTAAATCGATTTGTCCCGCGCAGCCCAGTATTTTTCAGCGGTTTCGAAGGCCTGTTCGCGGCTCTGCCCCAAGCCACGCAGGGCCAGGGCCATGGTCGAGATCAGGGCCATTTGTGGGTAGCTGTCGACCACATCGCCACGCCAGACCGCTTTCAAGTGCTCGGGATCAAGCGATGCGGGTTTGACATGACGCTGCGCGGACAGCTGCGGCCATTCCTCGTCCCAGCTCTCGCCGCCGGTGGTGCCGTACAGGTGGCTGTCGGCGTCCGGGTTGACCTCGATTTCGCCGCCATCACCCTTGATCACGATGGCGGTGTCACCCAGCAGGCCGCTGGCATCGCGATGCACCGCCTGATMACCCGGGTGGAAAATGCTCTGCAGGCCGCAACGGGCGCCCAGCGGATTGAGAATCCGCGCCAGGGAGTGGATCGGCGAGCGCAGGCCCAGGGTGTTGCGCAGGTCGATCATCCGTTGCAGCTGTGGCGCCCAGTCCATCAATGGCATGAAGGCCAGGCCGCCGTTATCCAGCGCCGAACCCACCTGTTGCCAGTTGCGGCACAGCGGGATGTTCAGTTCGCCCAGCAGTTGTTCGCTGTACAGGCGGCCGGCCGTGTGGGCGCCGCCACCGTGCATGAAAATCCGCACACCGTTTTGCGCCAGGCACTTCGCTGCCAGTAGATACCACGGCAGATGGCGTTTCTTGCCGGCATAGGTCGGCCAATCCAGATCCACCGCCAGTGCCGGAGGATTCAGGCGTTCGCGCAAGGCTTCGGTGAAGCCTGCCATCTCTTCTGCACTTTCTTCCTTGTGCCGCAACAGCATCAGGAATGCGCCGAGTTGGGTTTCCTCGACCTTTTCATCGAACACCATGCCCATGGCTTCGCGGGCTTCGACCCGGGTCAAATCGCGGGCGCCGCGCTTGCCTTTGCCAAGGATCCGCACGAACTGGGCGAACGGATGCTCGGCGGGCGTTTCGAGTGTCAGTGCTGGGTAATCAGTCATAAGCAATTCGTCGGTTTGGGCAGGCCCGCCAGTTTCGCGGCGAGTTTGGCGGGAGTGCCTTTGAACAGTCGGTTCAGATGCAGGCTGTTGCCTTTTTCCGGGCCGAGTTTCAGGGCGGTGTATTTGATCAACGGGCGGGTGGCCGGTGACAGCTGGAACTCGGCGTAGAAACTGCGCAGCAGTTCGAGGACTTCCCAGTGTTCAGGCGTCAACTCGATGTCTTCGGCAGCCGCCAGGGCACTGGCCACGTCGGCGGACCAGTCACTCAGTTCGACCAGGAAACCGTCCTTGTCCAGCTGGATGGCGCGGGCGCCGACCGTCAGTGCATTCATAGCCAACTGTTGACCTTGTCGTAGTGAATCGACAGTTCGACGAAGACCGGGTAATCGATGGCTTTGGCCCAGTCTGGAACCGCAAGCGCACGGGCCTGGGCGTCTTCAGCCAGGACGAACAACTTCAGGCCGCGTGCACTGAGCACCGTGAACGGTGCGGTGCCTGGTCGCAACGCATAGGCCGCGTCGCCCGACAGCAGCAACCCGTCGTTGGCGCCGATCACGCGCAGGCAACTGGTCAGGCGTTCGTCGCCGAACGGGGAATGAGACAACACATGCAAAGTCGACATCAGAGGGTGATCACCTGGTCGTAACGGTCAATGAGGGCGGTGATTTCGTGGGCGGCCAACACCCGGGCTTCTTCCAGCGAAAGGCCGCTCGGGTCCAGGCCGCGCTGGGTGATGCTGTCGCCACAGGCGAACAGTTCCTCGACACCGAACATCGGCAGGGCTTGCAGATTGGYGCTCAGGTCTTTCTGTTGCAAGGCCTTGGCGTCCTGACTGGCGACGAGCTGGAACACGCCGTCATCGAGAAACAACAGGCCGATCGGCAGGTCGAAGGCACCGCCGGCCAGCACGATATCCAGCGCTTCGCGCGCGCCTGGGCCGGACCATGGCGACTGGCGGCTGATGATCAATATGGATTTGGCCATGTCACGCGCCTCCGAAACAGATCAGACGGTCGGCATCCTGCGCGGCGTCATGCAATTGGCCGAGGCCGGACAATTCCCACGGCGCACCGACGGCTACCGCCTCGCGCTGATAGCGCCTGGCTTCTTCCTCGTTCAACACGCCACGACGCAGGGCGGCGGCGATGCACACCACGCCATCGAGTTGATGGTCGCTGACGAAGGCGCGCCATTGCCTGGGCAAGTCCAGTTCATCCTGGGGCGTGACCACGCTGTCGGACGCGTTGTAGACGCCGTCCTGGTAGAAAAACACCCGGACAATCTCGTGCCCGCCGGCCAACGCCGCTTGGGCGAACAGCAAGGCGCGGCGCGAGGAGGGCGCATGGGCGGTGGAAAACACGGCGATGGCGAACTTCATGACGGACTCGATCAGCGAAACTGCGGCCATGATAAAGCTTTATCGGCGGGGCGGCTAAATCGATGTTGTCTATTCTGGCCCCATCGCGAGCAAGCTCGCTCCCACAATTGTTTCGTGGTGGATTTCAATTTTGTATTCGACACCGATCTCCTGTGGGAGCGAGCTTGCTCGCGATGAGGGCCGCATAGGCACCGCCAAGCTCAGCGCGGCATATACCCCAACTGCCAGCGCCGCGGGATCTTCAACGACAACACCCCGAGCCCGGCCGCCAGCAGGCCATTGGCAAACAACGCCTTGAGCCCCAGGTGATGTTCCAGCACGGCACCGAGTACCGCGCCGGCGAACATGCCGGTCCAGGGGATCAGTTGCACGCGCCAGCCGTTACGACGCTCGCCGAGCATCCAGCGACCCAGTCCGCGGCCGAAACGCGACAGGGCACCGGTGACGTAGGTCAGGCCCACCGGCAGGCCGTTCACTTCTTCCACCGCGGCGTTGAGCATGCCCATTGCAATGATCGCCGCCAGCAGGGCTGGCAGCTGCACGTCATAAGGCCAGGCCGCGGCGGTGCACAGCAGGGTGGCGATGCACAACAACAAGGGCAGGGCCCGACGTCTGCCTAGCCGGCTGACGATTATGCCCAGCGCGTTGCCGACGATGAAAGTGGCGACGAGGATCACCAGGCGCAGGGTCAACCCAAGGTCGCCAGTACTGATGGCGACGGCCATCCGGGTGGTATTGCCGCTCATGAACGAGACGAAGTCGCCGCTGGCCATGAAGCCGATGGCGTCGGTCATACCGGCGAGTACCGAGAGCATGGCCACCAGGCTCAGGCCTATGCGCCCGCGCCATTTCTGCGTGTGCAGGTGACCGGGGCTGGCGTGGGTCCTGGCGGTGTTGGGCAGCATCGGCGAAGGTATCCCTGAACAGTGCTTAGGGTTTTATGCCATTCAACTCGCAATATTCCAGCCAGTCCATGCCGGCCATTTCCGCCACTTCCCGGTGCACTTCCAGGCGCTGCGCTTGGTAATCCTGGGGTGTGGCGGTGGTTAACTGCAACGTCAGTTCCCAAGCGAACAATTTCTGGCGTTCTGCTTCAGCTTCAAACGCTTCGTGCAGCCGTTCCTCGCGATACTGAGCCGCCGTTTCACCCTTGGCCTGAGCCAACAGTGGGTTGAGGTGGTCGAGTTCTTCGCGCAACTCGGGGCGCGCATCGAGAAATTTCTTGAGTGCTTGCTCATGCTGCAGTTCGGTTGCCGCCATGGTCGCTCCTTGAGAACGGATTACGAGGATTGCTTCTTGCTGGCCTTGGCCGCTGCCGCCAGGCATTCGAGGGCAAACTGTTCGGTGTAAGTCATCTGGATCGGCGTGGTTTCGCCTTTGACGGTTCTTTCACCATCGAGGATGTAGCGAATCCGCTTGTCGGTGACGCCGATTCGCTTGGCAATCCAGGACGGCGTCTGACCGATCTGGCTGATCAGCTTGTCGGCATATTCAGTGCTCGGTTTGTAGAACTCGGCATTAGGTGTCATCAGATTTCCAGTCAGGGGTGCGATGGGGCGTTATTGGCGCGACAGGGTGCGCGAATCGTTGCGCGCTGTCGCGGTATAAATGCAGTAAAGCAGAACGATACGGGCTGCCGGGGTGATAAAGTCCGCTTTTTCCTGATGAGTGAATGCAATGCGAATTCTGATGGTGGCGCTGGCCGTGACGTTGCTGGCGGGATGCGCCGGCTCGGCGATGAACGATGCCCGCACCAAGGCCCCGTACAAGACCCTGAACTCGGAAAAGCCGGCAAAAGACGTCGCCCAGTGCGTGCAGTTTTCCTGGCAGGACGAGGCCGTGTTCGGTGTCGATGCCGCTGCCTATTTGCAGGCCGGCGAGAAGGGTGGCACGACCGTTTACACCCGTTCGGCGGAGTCCTTCGTCGACGTGACCACCGATGCCTCGGGCACGGTGTTGAGCTACTACGCACAGAAGGATGATTTCGTGGCCAAGCGCCGGCTGGCGGCGTTGGCGACCTGCCTATGATTTGAAGGTTTATTGCATACCCCTGTAGGAGCGAGCCTGCTCGCGATAGCGGTAAGTCAGTCGACATCAATGTTGAATGACAGTCCGCCATCGCGAGCAGGCTCGCTCCTACAGTGGTTTTGTGTGCTGGTCAGTAGCTCAGGCGCTTCTGGAAGAAGAAGTGCTTGTGGCCTGGCGGGTAATCGGCAATGTGCCCGATCTCGCTGTAGCCGCATTTCTTGTAGAACTCCGGCGCCTGGAATTCAAAGGTGTCGAGCCACAGCCCGACGCAGCGTCGTTCCCGCGCCAGGTCCTCGGCCATCTGCATCAGTTTCGAACCCAGGCCCTGTCCCCGTGCCTGTTCCGGCACCACCAGCAAGTCGACGTACAGCCACTGGTAAAACAATCGGCCATGCAGGCCGCCGAGGATCTCGTCGTTGTCGTCGCGCACCAGCAAGGCGATGTGCTCAGGTACGTTACCTTCGGCCTTCGAGCCGTTGTACGCGCGCAATGGCTTGAGGATGGCCAGGCGTTGTTCTTCCGTGGGGTTTTGCGACAGTTCGATACGCAGGTTCATGGCTATATCCTTATGGCATGGAAGCCGCAGCCTATCCCGGTCGCAGCGATTGTTCCATCCCCGGAAAAGTTGAACCGTCGCCAACGCGCAGCTTGCTTGAGGGGACAAGTGCCGTTCGTTTTCACTTAACATGTGGACCCTCAGACAAATAACAGGACGCGTTGTCATGTCGAACACGGCCGAGCGGGTCAACATCCTTGAGTCCCAGGTGTTGTCCCACGACTGGTACCTGCTCAGGAAAATCACCTTCGATTACCAACGCAACAACGGCGAGTGGCAACGCCAGACCCGGGAAGTCTACGACCGTGGCAATGGCGCGGCGATTCTCTTGTACAACCGCGAAAAGAGAACCGTGGTACTGACCCGGCAGTTTCGCCTGCCGGTGTTCGTCAACGGCCACGATGGCCTGTTGATCGAAGTGGCAGCTGGGCTGCTGGAAGGCGCGGCGCCTGAAGATCGCATCCGCGATGAAGCCGAGGAAGAGACCGGTTATCGCGTGCACCATGTGCAGAAGGTGTTCGAGGCGTACATGAGCCCGGGTTCGGTGACGGAAAAGCTGCACTTTTTCATTGCCGAGTACGACGCGAAGTCGAAAGTCAGCGACGGTGGTGGACTGGAGGCGGAAACCGAAGAGCTGGAAGTGCTGGAGTGGGCGTTCGAGGACGCGCTCGAAGCGTTCTACCGCGGCGAAATCTGCGACGCCAAGACCATCATGCTGTTGCAGTATGCGGCGATGAAAAACCTCTTCGCCCAAGCATGATCAAAAGCCTGGCAGGCGTGCCGTGCCGGGCCATTGCCCGCCCTCCAGCGTCAGCAACAACTCCTTCGCCTCAAGCCCCCCGGCAAACCCGGTGAGCTTGCCCGACGCGCCAATTACCCGGTGACACGGCGCCACGATCGAGATCGGGTTCTTGCCATTCGCCGCACCCACTGCCCTTACCGCCGCCGGGTTGCCGATCTGTTCGGCGATCTGGCTGTAGCTGCGGGTCTCGCCGAACGGGATGGTCAGCAGCGCCGTCCAGACCTTCTTCTGAAATTCCGTGCCGGCAAAATCCAGTTCCAGTTCGAAGTGATCGCGGGTGCCGGAAAAATATTCGCGCAACTGCGCAGCCGTGTGCACCAGGATCGGGTTGTCCGGCGCTTCGCTCATCGGCCCCAGGCGCACCCGACCGGGTTTGTCGTTTTCCCAGAGGATGGCCGCCAGTCGCGAACCGTTCGCGACCAGCTTCAACTGGCCCACGGGTGAAGCCACGGTGGTGCAGGTATAGGTCATGCCAGGGCTCGCGCAAAATTGCTCAACAGGCGTAAAGGATACTGTCTCGACGGGGAGGCGCAAACCGTAATCCCGACCATACTTGGCTACGGCTTTTGAAGCGTTTTCCTACGTAATAACAAGAAGAGACCGACTCATGAAGTACGAACCTTTTGCCAAATCGCTGATTGCGACCTCATTGGCACTCAGCTGTCTGACTGCTCACGCCGCCTCCGTGGCCCCGGCTACCGGGGAAAACGGCATGGTGGTCACGGCCCAGCACCTGGCCAGCCATGTGGGCGTGGATGTGCTGAAGAAAGGCGGCAACGCCGTGGATGCGGCGGTCGCGGTCGGCTATGCGCTGGCGGTGGTGTACCCCGCGGCAGGCAACCTCGGTGGCGGTGGTTTCATGACCATTCAACTGGCGGACGGGCGCAAGACCTTCCTCGACTTCCGTGAAAAAGCGCCGCTGGCCGCAACCGCCAACATGTACCTGGACAAGGCGGGCAACGTCGTCCCTGATCTGAGTACCCGTGGCCACCTGGCCGTGGGCGTGCCGGGCACCGTTTCGGGCATGGAGTTGGCGCTGTCCAAGTACGGCACCAAGCCGCGCAAGGAAATCATCGCCCCGGCCATCAAGCTGGCTGAAGACGGTTTTGAACTGGAGCAGGGCGACGTCGATCTGCTGGACTACGCCACCGACATGTTCAAGAAGGACATGAAGGATTCCGGCTCGATCTTCTTGAGCAAAGGCGAGCCGATGCAGGTCGGCCAGAAACTGGTGCAAAAGGACTTGAGCAAGACCTTGCGGGAGATCTCCGAGAAAGGCGCCGACGGTTTCTATAAAGGCTGGGTGGCCGATGCCATCGTCACCTCCAGCCAGGCCAACAAGGGCATCATCACCCAGGCCGACCTCGACAAATACAAGACCCGCGAACTGGCGCCCATCGAGTGCGACTACCGTGGCTACCACGTGGTTTCGGCACCGCCACCGAGCTCCGGCGGCGTGGTGATCTGCGAGATCATGAATATCCTCGAAGGTTATCCGATGAAGGATCTGGGCTACCACTCGGCCCAGGGCATGCACTATCAGATCGAGGCGATGCGCCACGCCTATGTGGACCGCAACAGCTACCTGGGTGACCCGGATTTCGTGAAGAACCCGATTGCCCACCTGTTGGATAAAAACTACGCGACCAAGCTGCGCGACGCGATCAAGCCGCAAAAAGCCGCGGTATCCAGCGAACTCAAGCCCGGTGTAGCGCCCCATGAAGGCAACAACACCACCCATTACTCCATCGTCGACAAGTGGGGCAACGCGGTGTCGGTGACCTACACCCTCAACGACTGGTTCGGTGCCGGCGTGATGGCGAGCAAGACCGGGGTCATCCTCAACGATGAAATGGACGACTTCACCTCGAAGATCGGCGTGCCGAACATGTACGGCCTGGTGCAGGGCGAGGCCAATGCCATCGCCCCCGGCAAGGCGCCGTTGTCGTCCATGAGCCCGACCATCGTGACCAAGGATGGCAAAGTGGTGATGGTGGTCGGTACGCCGGGTGGCAGCCGGATCATCACCGCGACCTTGCTGACCATGCTCAACGTGATCGACTACGGCATGAACATCCAGGAAGCGGTGGATGCACCGCGGTTCCACCAGCAGTGGCTGCCGGAGGAAACCAACCTGGAGGCCTTCACCACCAGCCCGGATACGGTGAAAATCCTCGAAAGCTGGGGGCACAAGTTCGCAGGTCCACAGGATCCCAACCACCTGGCGGCGATCCTGGTCGGCGCGCCGTCCCTGGGCGGCAAACCGGTCGGCAAGAACCGTTTCTACGGGGCGAACGACCCACGGCGTAACACCGGGTTGTCGCTGGGTTATTGAGGGTTGTGTCTGGAGGGGGACGGGCTTATGTTCGTCCCCTGATCACTCGGCATATCAAGGAAGGAAATCATGACCACTGCGTTGTTAATCATCGACGTTCAACAGGCTTTGTGTTCCGGTGAGTACGAGTGCTTCGAGATTGGACGGGTCATCAACACCATCAATGACCTTTCTGCCCGGGCGCGTGAGGCCGGCGTGCCCGTGGTACTGATCCAGCACGAAGAAACGGGCAGCCCGCTGGCCCATGGCGCTGCCGGCTGGCAACTGGCCGAAGGGCTGCAAACCTCGCCCAAGGACCATCGCGTGCGCAAGACCACCGGGGATTCGTTCTACCAGACCAATCTGCAAAAATTGTTACCGGAAGAGGACTTCGAGCGCCTGGTCATCTGCGGCCTGCAGACTGATTACTGCGTCAACGCCACCGTGCGCCAGGCGCTGAAACTGGGCTACGACGTGGTGCTGGCGGGCGACGCCCATTCCACCGTCGACAACGGCAACCTCAGCGCCGAAGACATCATTGCCGAGCACAACAAGGACCTGGCGCACCTGACCGGTTCCGTGGCGCGGATCGATGTGATACCGGCCAAGGACATCCACTTCTGAAACCACAACATTCCCCTGTGGGAGCGGGCTTGCCCGCGATGAGGCCAGCACATTCAACATTGATGCTGGCTGACCCACTGCCTTCGCGAGCAGGCTCGCTCCCACCGTAATCCCGGTTGCTCGCAGATGTTGCGTACACCTACCAACCCTGTGTGCGAGCTTGCTCGCGATGGCGTCATTACAGCCAGCATCGGTGTCGGCTGACCCGCCGCTACCGCGAGCAGGTTCACTCCCACAGTAATTTCAGTCGCTGGCCGATTTTGCATACGCCCATTTACCCCGTGGGAGCGGGCTGTTTGTAACTATTGATGTCACGGCAAGCTGGACGCCATTCCCGACGCTATGGCATCGTCGAAACACCAGACCATGCAGTGAACGGGATCGCAACGATGGAGGAGGGAAACAAGGTCGACGACAACAGGTCGCTGACCACGCTGAAGGCGTTCAATCATTGCGTATTGCACCTGGGCCGGCTGGCGCGGGAGAGCGGGGCGTCGCGATTCATCGCCGATGGCCTGCAGGCATTCGGTCAACTGGTGCCCTTTGCGTCCGCCTGGTGGGGCGAGATGTCGACGCCAGGTCCTGATGTTCCCCCCCAGAGCTGGATGCACGGCAGCATCAATCTCCCCGAATCCTTTGCCGCCGAATGGCATCCGGTGGCGGCAAACGATCAGTTCTCCCACGCCACGCTCAACCGTCCCGGTGAGGTGGTGCGCGACAACGGTTTCAACGACCCGTGCGAAGCGGTCAATGATTTCGCCCGGCGCTACGATCTCTACCACTTGATGAGCATCACCTATGAGCTGCCCGAAAGCGGCTTGATGTTTTTCGTTTGTCTCTACCGTGGCCAGCATGAACAGGCGTTCGAGGAGAGCGAAGCCGAGCTGTTTTCGGCATTCTGCGATCACCTGTTCCAGCTGTGGCGGTTCCAGGTGCAGGACATGATTCGCTTCGACAGCGAAAACGGCGCGAGTGATTTTGGTGTGGCGCGCATGGACGGCAGCCTGCTGTATGTAGGCGCCAGGTTGTGCGCCGCCATTCAACGCGAACTGCCCGGCTGGAGCGGTTCAATGCTGCCGGGCGAGGTGATCGCGCAACTGTCGAAGGCGCCCTGCGTGATCCGCCTGGGCCGCTGCGCCCTGACCCTGAGCCCCAACGCCGGACATGTCATCCTGTCCCTGGAAGCACCGTCGGGCGGGGACGGCCTGGCACCACGGGAACGCACGGCGGCGATGCTGTTCGCCGCCGGGCACTCCTACAAGGAAATCGCCAAAATGCTCGCCCTGAGCCCCGCGACCGTGCGCACCTATTTGCGTAACTGCTACTTGCAACTCGGTGTGAAAAGCAAGGTGGAACTGGGCTCGGCCCTGCGTTCGCCGGGTGCGCTGGCGGAGTCCGTGCGCCGGGATTAATCCCAGCGGTTTCAATTATTTGCCTTACCCCTCCTCATTTGCAGAGGTCCATTCGAACGCTGCGCCCTATAGGGTAGGCCCTGTCTATCAGGGGCTGGCGCAATCGCTTCGGGCCGCTTCAAAACAATAAGAACAGGGGTGAGGCATTTGAGACTTTCCAGGTTGTTCATCGCCGTTGCGTCGACAACGGCGTTTTCCTGCATGGCGTTGGCGGCGACACCCGCCGACACGGTCATGCGCAATGGCTACGTCTACACCGTCGATGGCCAGGATTCCGTACAGCAGGCCATTGCCATTTCGGGCGGCAAGATCGTCTATATCGGCAGCGATGCCGGGGTCGACGCCTACATCGGCAAGCAAACACAACTGATCGATCTGGCCGGGCGCATGCTGATGCCGGGCTTCGTCGATGCGCACATGCACCCCGGCGATGGCGGTCGCGCCATGACCTTGTGCGATTTGAAATACCAGACCCTGACCCGCGCGCAGTTTCAGGCGAGCATCCAGGCCTGCCTCGATGCCGACAAGGGCAAGGGCCCGGACGTGTGGCTGGAAGTCGGCAGCTGGGACCGCGTGGGCATGACCGGGCTCGACGGCGACGCCGACAAATCGACCCTGGATGCGCTCAAGACCAAGCGCCCGATCCAGGTGCGCTCCACCGACTTCCACACCGTGCTGACCAACTCTCGCGGCCTGGAACTGGCCGGCATCAACAAGTACACCGCCGACCCCGAAGACGGCAAATACCGACGCGACAGCGCCGGCAACCCGAACGGCATCTGCGAAGACGGCGCCGCCGAATCGTTGGCCGCCGTGGTGCCACCCGCCACCGACGCGGAAAAACTCAATCAGGTTCGTGCAGCCCTCGACGCCATGCGCCAGCAAGGCATCACCAGTTTCTTCGATGCGCTGTCGGGACCTGAAAACGGCAAAGCCTTCACCAGCCTGCAAAAGACCGGCGAGCTGACCGCCCGGGCCTTGCTGGCGATCAAACTGGACCCGGCCGCCGCTGCCGCCGACCCGGTGAAAACCATCGCCGAGGCCAAGGCTTTGGCCAGCACTTACGATCAGGGCGAAGTGAACGTGGCGCCGGGCGTGAGCATGCGTCACGTCAAACTGTTCATGGATGGCATCATCAATGCCCCGGCAGACACCGGCGCCATGTTGACCCCCTACCTGCACAACAGCGGCACCGACAAGGCGCCGAAGTGGACCCCGGGCAAGAACCTGGGCGAACTGTACTTCCCGCCGCAAGTGCTCAATCCGTTGTTGCTGCAAGCGGTCAAGGCCGGTTTCGACCCGCACCTGCACGCCACCGGCGAGCGCGCGGTGCGGGATGCACTGGACAGTGTCGCCTACGTGCGCAAGGAACTGCCCGGTACTGATTTCCGTCCGGCCATCGCTCACGCCGAGTCTGTCGACCCTGCCGACTATTCGCGCTTCAAGGCACTGGACGTCACGGCCACCATGTCGTTCCAGTGGGCACAGCAGGCACCGTCCACGGTCGATGGCACCAGTGATCACCTTGGTGCCGCGCGATTTGCGCGCATGGAACCCTCGGGCAGCATCGCCCATGCTGGCGGCCGCGTGGCGTTTGGCAGCGATTGGCCGGTCGATCCCCTCGATGAGTTCCTGGCGCTGAAAGTCGGTGTCACCCGTTCCGGCGACCCGACCAATCCGCACAGCTATGGCCCCAAGTATGCCGGGCGACTCAACACCGATCCGGCGTTGTCGCGAGCCGAAGTGCTGCGCAGCATCACCCTCAGTTCCGCCGAACAGCTGAAGCTGGACGCGGTGTTGGGGTCGGTCGAAGTCGGCAAGTTCGCTGACCTGATCGTGCTCGACAAGAACTTCATGCAGGTGCCCGAGGAGGAACTGGGCCGCAATGACGTGCTGCTGACGCTGGTCGGCGGCAAGGTCGTGTGGGCCAAGGCGCCGTTCCTGGGGATTGCGCCGCACGTGGTTTCCCAAGCTGTTACTTCCCGATCCGCCCCATAAAAACCAGAGAGCGTTCCGATGCGATTCATTCCAAACCTGTTAGCCGCCGCGCTGGCCTTGTCTTCGGTACAAGCGATGGCCGCCGCTGACCTGGTGTTGTTCAACGGCAAGGTCTTTACCGCCGAACCCGGCCAGGCGCTGGTGCAGGCTGTTGCGGTGCAAGATGGCAAGATTCTGAAAGTGGGCAGCGATGCCGAAATCAATGCCCTGGCCGATGCCAAGACCCAGCGCATCGACCTGGCAGGCAAAGTGTTGATGCCAGGCATGATCGACACCCACAGCCACCCGGTCTCGGGCGCCTTCGACAGCATGAAGGCCAACCTGCTGGACGAGGTCAAACCCTTGCCGGAACTGGAGCAATGGTTGATCGAAGAAGACAAGGCCGGACGAGCCCGCTCCGGCGATGTGATCAGCGTCGCCGGGGTCAGTTCGGCCTACTGGGAGAAGAGCCGTGAACTGGGCAAGGTGTTCAACCAGGGACGCTGGGCCGATCAGCCCATCGTTTTCAGCGGCATCGATGGCCACACCGGTTGGGCCAACAACGCGATGCTCAAGCGCCTGAATATCGATGCGGCACTGGTCAAAAGCCTGCCGGAGAAAGAGCGCGGTTACATCGGCCATGAAGCGGACTTCACCCCTAATGGCTACTTTGCCGAATCCCGCTGGGACGTGGTGCGCAACGGTATTCCTGCGCCCAGCCCCCAGACCATGCTCAAGGCCGCGAAAGAGGCGGTGCGGGTCAACAACCAATACGGTATCACTGCCTGGATGGACGCGGCGGCGAACGGCGGCAGTGAAGATTCGCTGTTCGATTTCCATGCCACCGCGGAAAGTGTCGGCGTGCTGCCGCTGTACAAGGAGCTGGCGCAGAACGGCGAACTCAGTGCCCACGTCGCCGCGTTGATGGTCACCAATCCGAAGAGCAAACCCGCCGACCTGGAAGTGATTGCCACTGTGATGAAGCAATTCGAGGGCGTGCCTAACCTGACGTTCCCCGGCATCAAGGTGTTTGTCGACGGCATTCTCGAATTCCCGGGGCAGACTGCAGCGGTCATCGTGCCGTTCAAGAACAGCCATAAAAATGGTCAGTTGCTGACCGACCCGGCGCACTTCGGCGAACTGGTGGTGGCGGCGGAAAAACGCGGCTGGATCGTGCACATGCATGCCGTCGGCGATCGCGCGGTGCGTGAAGCGCTCAATGGCGTGGCGTATGCGCGCAAGCTCAGCCCGACGCCCGTGCCCCACAGCATCGCGCACCTGCAACTGGTCAACCCAAAGGAGTTTCCACGCTTCAAAGAACTGGGCGTGATCGCCTCGATGCAACTGCTGTGGGCCACCGGTGAGTCCTACACCGTCGAACTGGTCAAGCCTTACATCAGCGCCTTTGCCTACGGTTACCAGTATCCCGCGCGGTCCCTGCATAACGCTGGCGCAACGATTGCCGGTGGCAGCGACTGGCCGGTGTCCAGTCCCAACCCGTTCAACGCCATTGCCCAGGCCAGTACGCGCAAAGGTCCGTTGGGCGTACTCAATGCCAAGGAAAGCATCGACCGCCAGACCATGTTCTACGCCTACACCATCAACGCGGCGAAAACCCTGCGCCTGGAGCAACAGATCGGTTCGCTGGCACCGGGCAAGCAGGCTGACCTGATCATCCTCGACCGCGACGTGTTCAAGGTCAGCGATGACGACCTGTTCGAAACCAAAGTCCTGAACACCTTCTTCGCCGGCAAGCAGGTCTACGCCCCCGCGTCCTGACCTGCGAACACCCAGCACACGTAAAACCGCCAGCCCCTCGTCACGCGAGGGGTGTGGCATCGCCATGCCTGAAATTCCCCGTACGCCATAACAACAAGAGAACTGTATGAACGCACTTTCAGCATTGACCCTCGCCGCACTCGCACTGGCCCCCCTGACCAGCCAGGCCCTGACCCTCAATGATGACTTCAGTCTGGACATGACCCTGGGCATCGTCAGCGACTACCGCACCCGGGGCATCTCGCAAACCCAGGGCGATCCGGCGGTACAGGGCGGCGCAACGCTGCTGCACAGCAGTGGCCTGTACATCGGCGCCTGGACCTCCAACGTGGATTTCGGCGGCGGCTTCGATACCCGGCAGGAGCTTGAGTACTACGCCGGTTACTACTGGCAGGCGACGGACGCGATCAGCCTGGACCTTGGCTACATCAAGTACGACTACCCGAAAAATTCCGAATTCAACTTGAGTGAGGTCTACGCCGTCCTTGATGTCTATGGCGTGAAGCTCGGCGCCTATTACTCGAACGACACGCCTAACGTTTTCGGCGAAGACCAGGACACGCTCTACACCTACGTCGGCTACAAATTCGCGCTGCCGGCCGAAGTCGGCCTGGAGCTGCGGGTGGGACGCAACGATGTGAAAGACCCGGCTTTCTGGTCCGCCGACGGCGACAACCGCGAGGCTTACTACGAGTGGGAAGCCAAGCTGACCCGCGACTTTGTCGGCGTGACCTGGGGGCTGAGCTATGTCGACACCGACCTGACGAAAAGCGAGTGCAGTGGCTGGTATGGCTATGACGATCTGTGCTCGGCCACGGTCGTTGCAAGCGCCACCAAAAGCTTCTAAGTTCATCCCCGACAACAAAAACAGTTCCTCAAAGGAAACATCGTCATGAGTGCGCAACGAAGTCCCCTGATCGAGACCCGCTCGATCGATTTCATTCCCGAGGCTGAGCGACACGGCAGTCTCTACAGCCAGTTCACCCTGTGGCTCGGCGCCAACCTGCAAATCACCGCCATCGTCACCGGCGCCCTGGCCGTGGTGCTGGGCGGCGATGTGTTCTGGTCGCTGATCGGCTTGCTGATCGGGCAAGTGCTCGGCGGTGCCGTGGTGGCGCTGCACGCGGCGCAAGGGCCGAAGCTTGGACTGCCGCAGATGATCTCCAGTCGCGTGCAGTTCGGCGTGTACGGCGCGGCGATCCCGATTGTCCTGGTGTGCCTGATGTACCTCGGTTTCAGCGCCACCGGCGCAGTGTTGTCGGGGCAGGCGATCGCGCAGTTGATCAGCGTCAGCGACAGCACCGGCATCCTGATTTTCGCGGCGTGCATCGCGTTCCTGACGATCTTCGGTTATCGGGTGATTCACCTGGTCGGGCGGGTGGCCAGCGTACTGGGCATCATCGCCTTCGCCTACCTGTTCACCCGGTTGATGACCCTCAACGACATCGGCCTGCTGCTCGACAATCGTCACTTTGGCTGGAGCACCTTCCTGCTGGCGGTTTCGCTCTCGGCGTCCTGGCAGATCGCCTTCGGCCCCTATGTGGCGGACTACTCGCGCTACCTGCCGAGCAAGACTTCGTCGTGGAAAACCTTCGCCGCTGTCGGCCTCGGCACGGTGCTGGGAGCGCAGACTTCGATGGTGCTGGGGGTGTTCGCCGCCGCACTGGCCGGGGCGAATTTCCGTGGGCACGAAGTGGCGACCATTGTCGGCCTGGGCAGCACCGGGGTGATCGCGTCCCTGCTGTACCTGAGCATTGTCTTCGGCAAGGTCACGGTGTCCACCCTCAACGCCTACGGCAGTTTCATGTGCATCGCCACCATCATCAGTGGCTTTCGTCGTCGCCTGGAAATCACCGCCCGCCAGCGCATGCTGTTCGTGCTGCTGATCGTCGCGGCGTCCACCGCGCTGGCATTGCTGGGGCAGTACTCGTTCCTCAACTCGTTCAAGTACTTCATCCTGTTTTTGCTGACGTTCTTCACCCCGTGGAGCGCGATCAACCTGGTGGATTACTACTTCATCAACAAGGAGCGTTACGACATCCCGGCGCTGTCCGACCCGGCAGGGCGCTACGGTCGCTGGAACGTGCTGGGGATCAGCGTGTATGTGATCGGCGTGTTGATCCAGTTGCCGTTTGTCGACACCCATTTCTACTCAGGACCAATGGTTGCGCAACTGGGCGGGGTGGATATTTCGTGGATTGTCGGGCTGCTGGTGCCGAGTGTGATCTATTACGCGCTGGCCAAGCCGTCGATGGGTGCGGTGGTGGTTGAGCGGGGGTAATACCCGCACCTGTGGCGAGGGAGCAAGCTCCCTCGCCACAGGTTCAGCGTTTACCAGTTAGCGCTTCGGCAGTCTCCAGCGCTCGCGCAACTGCTCGTACTGCGCTTCGGGCAGTTGCACCAGTACCGGGGATTTGCCCGGGTCCAGCCAGTTGAACAGCCGCGCGATGTTCGCCGGGTCCATGGCCGTACAGCCACGGGTCGGCGCCGTGGGGCCGCGCCAGATGTGGAAGAAAATGCATGAGCCGGCAGCGGGCGAGGCCGGGGTGTTGTGCTGGATGACGATGCCTTGGCGGTATAGCTCATCCGAGCGGCGCATCCGTTCGGAGCTGCTCCAGTCTTTTTCGACGACCGCTCCATCGACCAGTTCGTTGTAGCGATTCGATTGGCTGTCATCCACGCATTCGATGGTCGGTGTCAACGGTAGATAAGGCAGGCGGGTTTCGGCCGAAGGCGCGTAGCCAAACGCCGTACCCAGTTTGAACATTCCAGCCGGCGCCTTGCCATCGCCTTCCTGTTTGACCGGTCCTTCAGGTTGCCCGATATCGAGCGGCCCCTTGCCCCAACCCATGCCGTTCTTGCCGAGCACCACTGCAAAGGGTGCGTCGAATTTCTGCAAGGTCTGCCCGCGCCGTTCATAGCGCTGGGCAGTGCCCTGGATGTCATCCCAGCCTTTACTGGTGACCACGATCAGTTGGTCGCTGCCGTCGAGTCCCTGGGCTAATGCAGCCAGCGGAAAAAACGCCACCAACATTGCCTTGAGCAGAATGTTCATGGTGCAGGCGGCGTGATGGGGAAGTCCATGACGTCCGGCTTCTGCGGATTCCCGCTGTACGTGAAGTGCCACCACTCGGCCGAATAACCGACAAAGCCTTCCTTGGCCATGGCACTGGTCAGTCGCTGGCGATTGGTTTTGGCCGTGGCGTTGATCAGCGCCGAGTCGGTGTGCGCACGCTCATCGAAGCAATCGAAACCGGTGCCCATGTCGAGCGCACCGTCGTGCCAGCGCTGGCCGTAAGGCGCCGTGCAATCCACCGGTTTGACGGAAGGCGTCCAAGTATCGGCAGGCAGGGCGTCGGGACCGATCAGGGTCAGGTCGACGGTGTTGCCCCGGGAGTGATTGGACACCCGGGCCACATAACCCAGGCGCCAGAAGTCCTGCTTGTCGACCCGTGGATAGAACTCGGTCTTGAGCGGGTCGCCGGGCTCGGTGGCGAAGCGTCCCATGTCCGCCACCGCGCGCTTGGGTCGATAGCAGTCGAACACCTTCAAGCCGTAGCCTTCGGCTTTCAGTGCCGCTTGTACCCGACCCAGCGCTTTGGCCGCGTCTACCGACATCAGACACTCCGCCGCCTGATAGCCGTCCAGCGCATGCCCGGTGAAGTTGTGGGCGCCGGCGTAGCGGATGTCCTGCTCGATGCCCGGATCGATGCTGCGCACATACACCATGTGCTCGGGCCTCGGCTCATCGGCAAGGCAAGGTGTGGCGAGGCTCAGGCATAGCAGTAACAGACAGGGTGAACGAGACATCGGCAACGGCTCCAGGCATGACCAGTCTGTTCATGATGGCTTGAAACCGTCGCCGCCTCCATGCAGTTGTTGGTCAGCATGATACGACGAGCGCACCAGCGGCCCGGACGCCACGTTCTTGAAACCCATGCGCGTACCTTCTTTGGCGAACCAGGCAAAGGTGTCGGGATGCACGAAACGCTGCACCGGCAAGTGACTGCGCGACGGTTGCAGGTATTGGCCGAGGGTCAGCATGTCGATGTCGTGTTCGCGCATGCGCTGCATGACCTCGATGACTTCCTCGTCGGTTTCGCCAAGGCCCAGCATCAGGCCGGATTTGGTCGGCACGTGGGGTACCGATTGCTTGAATTTCTGCAGCAGGTCCAGCGACCACTCGAAGTCCGAACCCGGCCGCGCGGCCTTGTACAGGCGCGGTACGGTTTCCAGGTTGTGGTTGAACACATCCGGTGGCTCGTTGGCGGTGATCGCCAGGGCCACGTCCATGCGTCCACGATAATCCGGCACCAGGGTTTCCAGTTGCACGCCGGGCGACAGCTTGCGGATCTCGCGCAGGCAATCGACAAAGTGCTGGGCGCCGCCATCGCGCAAATCATCGCGGTCCACCGAGGTGATCACCACGTACTTCAGGCGCAGCTCGGCGATGGCCACGGCCAGGTTCATCGGTTCGTTGACGTCCAGCGGCTTGGGCCGGCCATGGCCGACATCGCAGAACGGGCAACGGCGGGTGCAGATGTCGCCCATGATCATGAAAGTCGCGGTGCCACCGGAAAAACACTCACCGAGGTTCGGGCACGAGGCTTCTTCGCAGACGCTGTGCAGCTTGTGCTTGCGCAGCAGCTGCTTGATCCGGTCGACCTCGGGAGAGATCGGCATGCGCACGCGAATCCAGTCCGGTTTGCGCGGGAATTCTTCCGTGGGAATGATCTTCACCGGAATCCGCGCGACCTTTTCCGCACCGCGCAGTTTGGTGCCGACCTCCACTTTCGCCGGGCTCTTGCCGGTCGATTCGACAATGGCATTCATGATGCTTTCCTTGTGCAGCAGGGTACTGAACCTGTGGGAGACCCCTGTGGGAGCGAGCTTGCTCGCGATGGCGGACTTACATTCAACATCAATGCTGGATGTACTGGCCTCATCGCGAGCAAGCTCGCTCCCACAGGGTTTTTCCCACAGGGTTTTGTGTTGTGTGCTCAGTCGCGGTAGACCGGGAAGTCCGCACACAGGGCGGCCGCCTGCCGTGCGACATTGGCCTCGATATCGGCATCGCCCAGGTGATCGAGGATGTCGCAAATCCATCCAGCCAACGCAATGCTCTGCGCTTCCTTGAAGCCACGGCTGGTGATCGCCGGCGTGCCGATGCGCAGGCCGGACGTCACGAATGGCGATTGCGGATCGTTGGGCACGGCGTTCTTGTTGACGGTGATGCCGGCACGGCCGAGGGCGGCGTCGGCGTCCTTGCCGGTGAGGCCCTGGCGGATCAGGCTGACCAGGAACAGATGGTTGTCGGTACCGCCGGACACCACGTCATAACCGCGTTCGATAAACACCTGCGCCATGGACTGGGCGTTACGGATCACTTGCGCCTGATAGGTCTTGAAGCCTGGTTCCAACGCTTCTTTGAAGCACACGGCCTTGGCGGCGATCACGTGCATCAGCGGGCCGCCCTGGCCGCCGGGGAATACCGCGGCATTGAGCTTCTTCTCCAGTTCAGCATTGGCCTTGGCCAGAATCAGACCGCCACGGGGGCCGCGCAGGGTCTTGTGGGTGGTGGTAGTGACCACGTCGGCGTAGGGCAGCGGGTTCGGGTACAGACCGGTCGCCACCAGGCCGGCGACGTGGGCCATGTCGACGAAAAAGTACGCGCCGACCTTGTCGGCGATCTGGCGGAAGCGCGGGAAGTCCAGGGTCTTCGAATAGGCCGAGAACCCGGCGATGATCATTTTCGGCTGGTGCTCGACCGCCAAGCGCTCGACTTCGTCGTAATCGATCAGCCCTGTTTTGGTGTCGATGCCGTATTGCACCGCGTTGTAGAGCTTGCCGGAAAAACTCACCTTGGCACCGTGGGTCAAGTGACCGCCGTGGGCCAGGCTCATGCCCAGCACGGTGTCGCCGGCTTGCAGCAGAGCCAGATAAACCGCGGCGTTGGCCTGGCTGCCGGAGTGGGGCTGGACGTTGGCGTAGTCGGCGCCGAACAGCTGCCTGGCGCGGTCGATGGCCAGTTGCTCGACCACATCGACATGCTCGCAGCCGCCGTAGTAACGCTTGCCCGGATACCCTTCGGCGTACTTGTTGGTCAGGCCGCTGCCTTGCGCCTCCATCACCCGCTGGCTGGTGTAGTTTTCCGAGGCGATCAGTTCGATGTGGTGTTCCTGCCGCGCATCCTCGGCGTTCATCGCCGCCAGCAGTTCGTCGTCATAGCCTTTGATCTGGTCGTGCTTGCTGAACATGGTGTGGTCCTTGTGTGGAAGGGTTGGGCTTCAAGCGTCGGCGTGTTCTGCGGTCAGGCGTTCATAGGCGTCTTGATCCAGTAGATCGCTCAGCGCCAGGGCATCGACCGGTTTGAAGCGAAAGAACCAGCCTTCGCCCAATGGGTCTTCGTTGACCAGTTCCGGGGTACTCTCGAGCGTCGAGTTGATCTCGACCACTTCGCCGTCCAGCGGCATGCCGATACTGCTAGCGGCTTTCACCGATTCCAGCACCGACACTTCCGCGCCTGCATCGAAGGCGCCCAGTTCAGGTACCTGAACGAACACCACATCCCCCAGCGCCTGCTGGGCAAACGCCGTGATGCCGACGGTGACCAGGCCATTGCTCTCAAGGCGCAACCATTCGTGATCGACGGTAAAACGCAATTGGCTCATATCAACTCCTTATTGTTTTAAGGCTCGTGGCGGGGCGACGAGCGGGATTGCAGGAGTGATAGCAAGGGCGGTGCCAAGGTTGATTAGTTGTTTTAAATCAATGGTTTGGCGTGATTTTTTGAAGTGCGAGAGATTTCATCCGTATTGAAATCAGTACAGACAAGCAGGGCTGTGGGCGCAGACGCCGTAAATGCGGGGTGGGAAAGGCTTTGTCTTGATTTCGCTACGCTGTATCGATTTGAAGACGGAGAATTCAGCAACAACACTGATCCCCTGTGGGAGCGAGCTTGCTCGCGATGAGGGAGTGTCAGTCAATATCAATGTGACTGTCATACCGCTATCGCGAGCAAGCTGAACTGGTCAACTAATTTTGGACACCAGTTACGGTTTTCATGCCGCCAGTTTTTCCATAGCTACCGGTGAACGATAGCCGTTGTAGCTATGGAGCCTGACGTTGTTGTAACGCATCACGTAGCGTTGCACGTCTATGCGGGCTTCATGCTCAGAGTTGTAGCCATCTTCTGGCACCCACTCTGATTTAAGGATCGCATAGAAACGCTCGTTCGTGGCGTTTTCCCAGGACTGACCTTGGCGACTCATGCTTTGCTAAAGTCCATTCTTGCGCATCTCACTTCTGAATTTATGGCTGGTGTTTTGGCAGCCTTGATCCGATTGAAAC
>NZ_JBFULI010000034.1:0-60441 GCF_056400405.1 Pseudomonas sp. P5_B3
GCCTTGAATTGGGTGCTTAATCTCGCGTGGTTTGATCGCTTGGGACTTCCACGTCTCTCCTGACCTCAATCCCTCGAACCGCCCGGTGCGGACCCGCATGCCGGGTGGTGTGGCAGGGGTACGGTCTATGAAGGCCGTCCCCTATGCCGATTGGGGGGGGAGGCAGTGACACCGTGCTGAATTCATCGCAGGCAAGCCTGCTCCCACAGGAATGTGGATTGCCCGAGATCTAAAAGTCTTCACGAACACTGTGGGAGCGGGCTTGCCCGCGATGGCGGTGTACCTGATGGTGCGGGACTTGAATTAATAATCCCTGTTCAGGTGCAAAAACACTCAAAAAACCAGATTAATTTATATCCTGTGCACCATTTAACTTCATAAGTGCGACATTTTGCGCTGTTCTTGTGCGCAAGTCGTTTGTTACAGTCCGGCTCGATCTCCTACAACGACAATCAATCTGCCGAGACTTTTCCATGATCGAATCCGTCGAATCCTTTCTTGCGCGCCTGAAAAAACGCGACCCGGATCAACCCGAATTCCACCAGGCTGTGGAAGAAGTTCTGCGCAGTCTGTGGCCGTTTCTTGAGGCCAATCAGCATTACCTGACCTCGGGCATTCTGGAGCGCATCTGTGAGCCGGAGCGGGCGCTGGTGTTTCGCGTGTCGTGGGTCGACGATCAGGGCAAAGTCCAGGTCAATCGCGGGTTCCGCATCCAGATGAACAGCGCGATCGGCCCGTACAAGGGCGGTCTGCGTTTCCACCCGTCGGTGAACATGGGCGTCCTGAAATTCCTCGCCTTCGAACAGACCTTCAAAAACTCCCTGACTTCATTGCCCATGGGCGGTGGCAAGGGTGGTTCGGACTTCGACCCCAAAGGCAAAAGCGACGCGGAAGTCATGCGCTTCTGTCAGGCCTTCATGAGCGAGTTGTATCGCCACATTGGTGCGGACGTTGACGTGCCAGCCGGGGACATCGGCGTCGGTGCGCGGGAAATCGGTTTCCTGTTCGGCCAGCACAAGCGCTTGAGCAACCAGTTCACCAGCGTGCTGACCGGCAAAGGCCCAAGCTACGGCGGCAGCCTGATTCGCCCGCAAGCTACCGGTTTCGGTTGCGTGTACTTCGCCGAAGAAATGCTCAAGCGCCGTGGCCTGGCGGTCGAAGGCAAGCGCGTGGCGATTTCCGGTTCGGGTAACGTCGCGCAGTACGCCGCGCGCAAGGTCATGGATCTGGGCGGCAAAGTGATTTCGCTGTCCGACTCCGAAGGCACGCTGTATTGCGAAAGCGGTTTGACCGAAGAGCAATGGCTGGCCGTACTGGAGCTGAAAAACGTACAACGCGGGCGCATCCGTGAACTGGCTGGCCGTTTTGGCCTGGAGTTCCGCGCCGGTCAGCTGCCATGGAGCCTGAGCTGCGATATCGCGCTGCCGTGCGCGACGCAAAACGAACTGGATGTCGAAGCCGCCCGCACCTTACTGCGCAACGGCTGCATCTGTGTGGCCGAAGGCGCGAACATGCCGACCACCCTCGAGGCGGTGGACCTGTTCATCGAGGCCGACATTCTGTTCGCACCAGGCAAGGCGTCCAACGCCGGCGGCGTGGCGGTGAGCGGGCTGGAAATGTCGCAGAACGCCATGCGCCTGGCGTGGACCGGTGGCGAAGTGGACAGCAAGCTGCACGCGATCATGCAGTCGATTCACCACGCTTGCGTGCACTACGGCGAAGAGGACGGTCGGGTCAATTACGTCAAGGGCGCGAACATCGCCGGCTTCGTGAAGGTCGCCGATGCCATGCTGGCCCAAGGCGTCGTTTAAGTCGGTTCGATGCGAATCACTTCAATCATTTGATCCCCGGCGGGGCGCTGCCACAGTACTTCGTCGTTGAGTTGTGCGCCGAGCAGCGCCCGGCCCAGCGGTGAGCCCCAATTGATCAGGCCGTGGGCGGCATCGGCCTGATCTTCGCCCACCAGTTGTACCCGGCGCTCGGTGGCGTGTTCATCGGCGTAGGTCACCCAACTGCCGATTTGCACTTTCTGGGTCGAGGTCGCGGCGGGTACCACCTGAGCGCTGCCCAGGCGCTGTTTGAAATAACGCAGATCACGCTCGAGATCGGCCAGGCGCTGTTTGTCCGCCTGCTCACCTTTTGCCGATTGCTCGGCATGCAGGGTTTGCAGTTCGGCGACTTTGCCCTGCAACAGCTTCAGACCTTGCGGCGTGACGTAATTGGGCTGCGCGCTGACTTGCCGTTCGACTGGCTGATCGGCTTGCGCGGTGGCGTTATCTTCATTGACGAAGGCACGGCTCATGGAATTCTCCCGGTATAGGGTTTGGGTCATGGTCGCAGGCATCCGGTTTCACTGGATGTCTGAAAGCGACTTACGGCGAGCGATAGGCCCGGGTGGTGTCCTGGTCTTTCTGCTGCTGCCAGGCTTTGTCCCGTTCTTTCAGATGGCTGTTGCGCTCATCCCTTGGATACGCTGCCCATAGAGAAAGTCTAGAAGTGGATTCGTCGGGTGGTTGTGAAAGGTGTGTGATCAATCGTTTCGGCAAACGACGAGTCCCTGTGGGAGCGAGCTTGCTCGCGATGAGGGACTGACATTCAACAAGTGTGTTGGCTGAAAGGCCGCCATCGCGAGCAAGCTCGCTCCCACAGGGGGGTATCTGGTCAGTAGTGATACCACTTCAGCTCAAGCATCACTTCGTTCTCGGCCGTCGCCAAATGGCTGAACTCACGCTGGGCGCTCAAGCGCAGACCGAGATTGCGGGATATTTCCCACTGCTGGTTCAGGCTCAGGCTACGACGCACTTCGCCATTGGTGAAAAAATCACCCTTGGCTTCCAGGCTCAAGTTGCCCAGCGGATTTTTCCACAGCACACCACTGTTGAAGCCGGCGGCCGGCGCGATGAACGCGGCAAAATCATTGTTGTGCTCGATACGCACAGTGCCCAGGGCAAATCCGAGCAGGTCATCGCCCAATTGCCAGGTACCGCCGCCACCACCGTTGACGTGGCTGACCAGGGTCTGGTCATCATGTTTGCCCGGCACCTGCTCCAGGCCGCCGGTAACTTGCCATGACAGAGGTTGCAGCAACTCGTTACGCGGGGTCAGGGAGCGAATGGTCGCCAGGTCCAGGCGTTGCACTTGCCAGTCATTGCCTTCGTACTGGCGCAGTTTCAATTGCAGGATTTCGATCTGCGCGCCAAGGGGAAAGCTTTCGCTGTTGTCATTGAGGTCGTGATAAGCCATGCGCAAGCCGTACTCGCCAAAGGCTTTATCGCCACGGGTACCGAGGCCGAGTTGCCAGGTACGGGACTCGTGACCGTCTTCAGGCAGGCCGGGTTGCGGGATATCCAGCTCCGGCGCCGGATTCTGGTTGATTGCCCGCAACAGTTCGAAGCTGCGCTGGGCGCGCGCCGGGTCGCGCTCCCGGCCATTGGCGCGGTAGCGCTCCAGACGATAGGCCGCATCGATGATCAGCGCCTGGCGGTCGCGGGGTTGTGCTTTGAACGCCGGGTCCTGCAATTGGTTCTGATCGGCGCTGACTTTCAGTACCCATTGCTGCTCTTCAGGGTTAAACGGTTCGGCGCGACTGAGCAACTCGCGTTCCCGGGACGGACGATACTGGATGGATTCCACCAGCCCGGCATTTTTCACGGCTTTGACAGTGTCGGTGGGGATGGCCGTGAGCGGGAATTGTTCGGTCAGGCGCAAGCGCGGGCGGGCCACTTGCAGCAGTTCCAGCAAACGGTATGAGCAGTTTTCGTCGAAGAAGAAATAGTCGAACTTGATCTGCTTCAGTTCCCAGACGTGCTCGACCATGCGCGCGGTTTCCTGTTGGGTCAGGTTCAGGCGGTATTCCCACAGGTCGCGGTTTTCCAGGCTGCGGTATTCCGAGAGTTTTTCCTGGTAAGGCACTAGCGCAAACAGGCCGGGATAGCCGCCCATCAGGCCTTTCCAGGCATAGAGGATGCTGTTGTCCGAGCCCTCGATGTAGGCGCCGAAGTTGATCGCGTAACTGAGCAGCGAAGTCTTGTCGCTCTGCACTTCGGCCTGATCGATGCGCAGCAGGGTGTGGCCGAACATCGAGGACGGACTGTTCAGATACGCCGCCGGAAAGATCATCACCGTGCTGTCGGGCGAGACGTCCTTGAACCATTGCTTGAACCCGGCGCAGTCCGGCGTCGGCAGGCCGGTCAGGCCGAGTTGTTCTTTYAGCCAGCGGGTGCGCGCCGGGTAGACGCATTGAGCGTGTTGTTCACCGGCACTGGCCGGGCCGTACAAGGCTTGTACAGTCGCCGCCAGTTCATGGTCCGGACGTTCATTGCCGTCAGCGGCGAGGAAGAATTTCGGGTCGCTGACATAGCTGCGCCAGCCGCCGAGCTTGGCGGTTTCATAATGGCCCAGGGATATCCAGAAAGGGTCGTTGGCCAGTTGCTGCAAACGTTGAGGGTCGATCTGAGGCGCGGCGGATAGCGGGGCGCAGGCACACAGCGCCAGCCAGGCAAGGCGTTTGAGCATAGATGGCAACTTGAATACTTGAGAAAAAGACCCAAAAAGGGGCAGGTCCAAAAAACAAAAACCGCTTCCCGAAAGAAGCGGGGCGGGTCGAGCTTAAGCTTGAGTCGCGTACTTGGCCAGACGAGGGTCGGCTTTGAGCACGGCCAGGGTATTGGTATGCACGTCTTCGGCAGTCACGTCAGCCTTGCTGAAGATCTGCTGGAAGTGCTCGTGAGTGACGGCGGCGAAGTGCGCACGGTCTTCCGGCGCTACGCCCAGTACCACGGCATAGGTGGTCAGCGCTTCGCCCTGACCTTTGGCCATGTCTTCGGACAGCTCGTTCATCATGCCATTCATGGCAAACCAGGATTTACCGCCATAGGTCAGCGACGCGTTGGTTGCGCAACCGTTGGTACCGGAGGTCATGCCGAAGGTTGCGTTGCCGGAGGTGCCGTTGGTGGTGGATGCCAGGAAGTGAGCAGGAGTACCACGCTGACCTTCGAACAGCATGTTGCCCCAACCGCAATCCGGGCCGCCTGGCGCCTGAGCCATGGCGTTGATGGATACAGCAGTGAAGAGAGTACCGAGAAGAATCCGTTTCATAGCTTTGTTCTCTTTATGTGCCTACCAATGGATAAGTGGGCCGGTCATTAGTCCAGCCGAGCAGTCTGGAGTTTAGGCACGATCACGGGGTTCCGTGATTTTTTGCAAAGCATTCATGGGAAACCGCGGCGCAAGCCCGGCCCGCCTGGGGTTGGCGGATTGAAGATGCTCAGGCCTGCGGCACTCCTTGCCAGTCGGGCATGGGCGGCGCCAGAATGCTGCCATCTGCCCCGCCTGATTGTTAAGGAAGCCCGATGCCTGATCCTGTTGCTGCCAGCTTGCGTCTAGCGCCCGAAGCGCTGACCCGTCCGTTTTCCGCTGAACAGTTCAGCTTCTCCACCACCAATGATCTGGAGCCCTTTCGCGGTGTGCTTGGCCAGGAACGTGCGGTCGAAGCCTTGCAGTTCGGTGTGGCCATGCCACGCCCCGGTTACAACGTATTCGTCATGGGCGAGCCCGGCACTGGCCGGTTCTCGTTCGTCAAACGCTACCTCAAGGCCGAAGGCAAGCGCCTGCAGACCCCAGCGGACTGGGTCTACGTCAACAATTTCGATGAGCCGCGCGAGCCGCGCGCGCTGGAGCTGCCGTCGGGCAGCGCCGGTGCCTTCATCGGTGACATCAACGGCTTGATCGACAACCTGCTGGCGACGTTTCCGGCAGTCTTCGAGCATCCGTCCTACCAGCAGAAAAAAAGCAGCATCGACCGCGCCTTCAACCAGCGCTATGACAAGGCCCTGGACGTCATCGAGCGTCTGGCGCTGGAAAAGGACGTCGCGCTCTACCGCGACGCCAGCAACATTGCATTTACCCCGATGGGCGACGGCAAGGCATTGGACGAAGCTGAATTCGCCCAGTTGCCGGAAGCCGAGCGCGAGCGCTTCCACGAGGATATTTCGGTACTGGAGGAGCGCCTGAACGAAGAGCTCGCCAGCCTGCCGCAATGGAAGCGCGAGTCGAGTAACCAACTGCGTCATCTGAACGAAGAAACCATCACCCTGGCCTTGCAGCCGTTGCTGTCGCCGTTGTCGGAGAAATACGCCGAGAACGCCGCGGTGTGCGGTTATCTGCAAGCCATGCAGGTGTATTTGCTCAAGACGGTGGTCGAGCAACTGGTGGACGATAGCAAAATCGATGCTGTCGCCCGCAAGTTGCTGGAAGAGCAATACGCGCCGAGCCTGGTGGTTGGTCATTCGGCCAGCGGCGGCGCGCCGGTGGTGTTCGAGYCGCACCCGACCTATGAAAACCTCTTCGGTCGCATTGAATACAGCACCGATCAGGGCGCGCTGTACACCACCTACCGGCAACTGCGCCCGGGTGCCTTGCACCGGGCCAATGGCGGTTTCCTGATCCTTGAAGCGGACAAAATGCTCAGCGAGCCGTTCGTGTGGGATGCGCTCAAACGCGCCCTGCAATCGCGCAAGCTGAAAATGGAATCGCCGCTGGGTGAGCTGGGCCGCCTGGCCACCGTGACCCTGACCCCGCAACACATTCCGTTGCAGGTCAAAGTCGTCATCATCGGTGCCCGTCAGCTGTATTACACGCTGCAAGACCTCGATCCGGACTTCCAGGAAATGTTCCGCGTTCTGGTGGATTTCGACGAAGACATCCCGATGGTCGACGAGAGCCTGGAGCAGTTCGCCCAGTTGCTCAAAACCCGTACTTCCGAAGAAGGCATGGCGCCGCTCACCGCCGATGCGGTGGCGCGCCTGGCGACCTACAGCGCCCGACTGGCCGAGCACCAGGGGCGCTTGTCGGCGCGCATCGGTGATTTGTTCCAACTGGTCAGCGAGGCGGATTTCATTCGTCACCTGGCTGGCGATGAAATGACCGACGCCGGGCACATCGAACGGGCACTCAAGGCCAAGGCCACGCGGACCGGGCGGGTTTCGGCGCGGATTCTCGACGACATGCTGGCCGGGATCATCCTGATCGACACCGCGGGTGCGGCGGTCGGCAAGTGCAACGGCCTGACCGTGCTGGAAGTCGGCGATTCGGCCTTTGGTATACCGGCGCGGATTTCCGCCACGGTGTACCCGGGCGGCAGCGGCATTGTCGACATCGAGCGCGAGGTCAACCTCGGCCAGCCGATCCACTCCAAAGGCGTGATGATCCTTACCGGTTATCTGGGCAGTCGTTACGCCCAGGAGTTTCCGCTGGCGATTTCCGCGAGTATCGCCCTGGAGCAATCCTACGGTTATGTCGATGGCGACAGTGCTTCCCTGGGCGAGGCCTGCACCCTGATCTCGGCCTTGTCGAAAACCCCGCTCAAGCAGTGCTTTGCCATCACCGGTTCCATCAACCAGTTCGGCGAAGTGCAGGCGGTCGGCGGAGTCAACGAGAAGATCGAGGGCTTCTTCCGTCTGTGCGAGGCCCGCGGGTTGACCGGCGAGCAGGGGGCAATCATTCCTCACGCCAACGTTGCCACGCTGATGCTCGACGAGAAGGTGCTGGCGGCGGTACGTGCGGGGCAATTCCATGTCTACGCGGTCCGTCAGGCCGACGAAGCCTTGAGTTTGCTGGTTGGCGAGCCAGCCGGCGAGCCGGACGAGAATGGCGAGTTCCCTGAAGGCAGCGTGAACGCGCGGGTCGTGGAGCGTCTGCGGGTTATCGCGGAAATGATCAGTGACGATGATCTGAAAGAGGCCGAGAAGGAGTTGGCGCAAGAGGCTTTGGCAGAAACCAAACCGGCTTGATGCATCGTTGAGCCAAGCGCAAGCCGCCCCTGTGGGAGCGAGCTTGCTCGCGATAGCGGACGTTCATTCGACCAATATGTTGAATGTTCGACCGCCATCGTCGGAACGCCGCCMGGAGCAAGCTCGCTCCCACATTTTGTTTGGGGTGAATGGTAAAAAAGCGTCGTCGAAATGACGTCAATATTCATGCTGTGACCATTCGGCGCCTTTCAGTATCGGCCTGCCTGCAAGGCAGACTTTTCTTCTATTATCTGCTCAAGGATGTCGACAGTAATCACAGGATCGAAACAGCCTTCGCATGGGGGCTGAATACCGGATCTACCGAGGGTCGCCGCCATGTCGCGCAACCTCTGCCTCACCCGTCAATGCCTGGGCCTTGAGACCCGTATCGAGTGTGCCATCCGTCCGTTGGCGGGAGATACGGGCATGTGGACTCTGCTGTTCGCCGCCGGAATGGCCGGTGAACAACCTTCGGCCATCAAGGCCCAAGGCCCGTTTCACGGTCCGTTCGTCGCTGAATCAATCCTCGACACCATCGTTGAAAGCCTGACCTTGCACGGCTACGAGTTGGCCAACGATCCGCAAATCTGGTGCCTGCACCTGCAAGCCCAGTTGCGGGAAATCAACGGTGGTCGCTGCCGTAACGTTGGCGGCTTCGAGTTTCACCCCGAGCACTGATTCGCACTATTGATCAAGGCGCGTCATGTCGGCCTTGTCGAGTTTGACCTCGAAACCATACTGCACGGTGGCGAGGTCAGTGCGCTGATAGGTTTCCAGGCGCGTAGGCTGTCCGTAGAAGTAATGCACGGCAAACTGTGCCGGCCCTTGTGCGCTCGCGCCATGGCTGACCGATAGAATCTCCTTCAAGTAATTGCCGGTGTCGTCCTTGGCGAAAAAGCGCCAGTCCTGGGCGGGAAACGCCTTCAAATCAACCACCAGAGCATTGGCTTTAAGCTCGAGGCCTTTGGGCAGCTGGCGGGCATCGACGGTTTTTTGCTCGACGGTGGCCAGGAACAGCGGCATCGAGCCCACCGCATAGGCCGGCGTTTGCGCAAACAGATTCAGATCGTAGGTAATGGTGCCGCGCAGGGGATCGATCTGGTACGCCTCGGGCGGCAACTCGATCGGCTCGTCGCGTTTGCCACTCGCGTCTTCAGTAAAGAAACTCACCGGACTTTCACCGGGGTTGAACGATGTGCCGAGCAGTTCATCGTTGAAGCTGCGCAGATGAGTGAATTCGATTCGCGCAGCACTGGGGTCGTCGATCGACTGACTGATGCTGACGTTCTTTTTCAGTTGATCCTCGCTCAGCGTTGCCCCTTTGAGCCAGCCGGGCGCCTGGTCGTCATAGACCACCACGGGCAGGTTCAAGGGCTGGATGGTCTTGTCCGTGGTCTCGGCATCGAAGTGCCGGACCGGCAGGTCGAGGCTCTTGCGGGTGACCGTGACGGCGGAAAAATCCAGCATGCTGACTTCGAGGGTTTCGATCGTCCCGTTGAAGTACACCTTCGAATAATGTCGAGCCTGCTGTTTCTCAAAGTTGCGCTGTTCTTCGTCGAGCTGTTTTTCCAGGGCTTCGCTCCAGCTCTTTTGCTGCTGCATCTTGGCCAGCTGCTGCTGATAGAACGCAATTTGTACCGCGGTTTCGTTGATTGAGCCGGCGCGCGAGATGAATTGCCCGGTGCTGTCCGTGGCCTGGACGATCAGCGGGTTCAGCGGTGTTTCTCTGACTTCGGGGGCTAGCGGCGCGCTGTTGTTGTATTCGATTTCCGCGTAGTTGTTCGTCAATGTGAGCAGGGTGACGCTCAGGTTGTCATTGGTGCGGGTCTGGCCTACGTCCTTTTTCGTCAGGTCGAAGCTGTAGAGCCGGCGTGGCGCGATGACCTCGACTTTGCCCTGCAGGCTCACCGGTTGCGGTTGCTGCTTTCTGTCGATGTCGAGGCCTTCGATGAAGGGGTAGGCCACAGTCAGGTCATCGGGGCTGGTCAGGTTGGAACTCGATGGGCTGAGTTGAATGCCGGGGTCGGTTTCTGACCATTCCGGCTGGAATGGGATCACTCGTTTATTGCTTAGTGTGACCGACTGCCATTCCAGGCCATGGGGAAACAAAAACGCGGCAGGAACGCTGAAAGTGAAGGGAAACACCGGTTGCAGATCGGTCAGGTAGTCGGAACTGGAGTCCTTTTGCAGCACGAACAACCCGTTGATGTAGGTGTCGACCATGGCCTGCGGGGTCGGGTAGTGCTTGAGCATGGCGAGGGCGTCTTCGCCGTATTCGGTTTCCACCGGTTTACTGTCGAGCTTGAGTTGCGCGCGCTCGAGCAGCAGCAGTGAGCCGCCCAGCTCCGACACGGCATCCTTCAGTTTCGGATCCTGGATGGCGTCCAGCGACTTTTCGAATTGCGCGGTTTTTTCTTCGAGGCTGACCTGGCGTTTTTCATCGCTGGGTGAGCAGCCGCTTAGAAGCAGCGCCATGCAAATTCCGGCACTCGTCAAAGGCAATCGCACATCCATTTCCAGTCTTCCTGTCCGATATCAATGAGCGGTCAATGATTTGGACACTAGCAGAAAAACTTTGATACACAGGCGCAGGTGGCGGATTTTTCGACGGTTTCTGGCTACTTCTGGGTATAGACGGGCGGCTGGTATACTCGCCGCCATTTTCAGCCCACATGTGAGATTCAATGGAACGCTTTATCGAAAATACAATGTACGCCTCGCGCTGGCTGCTGGCGCCGATCTATTTCGGCCTGTCCCTCGGGTTGCTGGCGCTGGCGCTGAAATTCTTCCAGGAAGTCTCCCATGTCATCCCGAACGTGTTTTCGATGGCCGAATCGGACTTGATCCTGGTGCTGTTGTCGCTGATCGACATGGCGCTGGTGGGCGGTTTGCTGGTGATGGTGATGATTTCCGGATACGAGAACTTCGTCTCGCAACTGGACATCGACGACTCCAAGGAAAAGCTCAACTGGCTGGGCACCATGGACTCTTCGTCGCTGAAAATGAAGGTGGCCGCGTCGATCGTGGCGATCTCGTCCATTCACCTGCTGCGCATCTTCATGGATGCCAAGAACGTCGATCCTGAGCATCTGCAGTGGTACGTGATCATCCACATGACTTTCGTGGTATCGGCATTCGCAATGGGTTACCTGGATAAACTCACCAAGCACTGATCCACACCGGCTCCCTTTGTGGCGAGCAAGCTCCCTCGCCACAACCTCCTGCGATAATAGACAAGCGGTCTGGCCAGTGGCTTGTGCTTTGATGCACAGAGGCCTATCCCTGTAAGTATGTTGGCTCGCCACTGCGTGAGGTGCGTTCATGACCCTGAATGAGTTGAATGCGTATGCCATCGCCGGAAAGGTCGATGAGCTGAACCTGATCTCCATGGAGGGGGGCATATACCTGCTGGAAGCGCGGATGCATGGCGCGGCGTACCCCCTGAGCGATACGCACGGCCATATGATGAGCCTGCGTTCGGTGGAGCATGCCCGTGATGTGCTGCGCTCCTTTCCCAAGTTGCACTTCAACCTTGTGCACACGGTCGTGCATGACGAAATGTGCGGTCTGGTTGCCGACGTGGAAGAAAACCTGAAGGTGCCGATCGCCTGACGTCCCTCATCAATGGCATGACATCTGTGCTAGTCTGCTGGCCCTTTTGGTTCCGGGCGCTCCGGGACGCGCTGTGTACGCATGGCAAGTTCCCGAGCCGTCCGCACAGCGGAGCAGTGTCATGTCCGAAGTAAATCTGTCCACCGACGAAACCCGCGTCAGCTACGGTATTGGCCGTCAGCTGGGCGACCAACTGCGCGACAACCCGCCACCGGGCGTCAGCCTGGACGCGATCCTGGCTGGCCTGACCGACGCATTCGCCGGCAAGCCAAGCCGTGTGGGTCAGGAAGAAATGTCCGCCAGCTTCAAAGTCATCCGCGAAATCATGCAGGCCGAAGCTGCTGCCAAGGCTGAAGCGGCTGCTGGCGAAGGCCTGGCCTTCCTGGCTGAAAACGCCAAGCGTGAAGGCATCACCACTCTGGCTTCCGGCTTGCAGTTCGAAGTGTTGACTGCCGGCGAAGGCGCCAAGCCATCCCGTGAAGACACCGTGCGTACTCACTACCACGGCACTTTGATCAACGGCACCGTGTTCGACAGCTCCTACGATCGTGGAGAGCCTGCAGAATTCCCGGTTGGCGGCGTGATCGCCGGCTGGACCGAAGCCCTGCAACTGATGAACGCCGGCAGCAAATGGCGCCTGTACGTGCCGAGCGAACTGGCTTACGGCGCTCAAGGCGTTGGCAGCATCCCGCCGCACAGCGTACTGGTGTTCGACGTCGAACTGCTCGACGTTCTGTAAGACCAGGCCCGATATGACGTCGGGCTAATGTGGGAGCGACGGTGCGGCGATCCGACTTGCTCGCGATGGCGGTGTGTCAGTCAACGTTTCTGTGATGGAACATCCGCTATCGTCGGAGCGCCGCCCGGAGCAAGCTCGCTCCCACAGTTTTTACGGTGTTTCATATTTCGATCTTGTGGTGCAGTTCACTGTGCGGGCGCAATGCCCGGGCATAGCAGAACAGAAACAGATTGCGCACCAGTTCCTTGAGCACCACCGGCTCGCTGGAGCTCAGGCCATTTAGGTCAAGATCACCTTGGTCTTGCAGTTCGTTCAAGGCTTCTTCTTCAAGCACCGCACAGACTTCCCCGGTTTCCCGATGCAGGATCCTGAGGTAAGGGTGTGGTCGGTCCAGCCAGGCATCGATCAGATAAGTCATGGTTCTCATCTCCACTGAGGGTTTTATGAGAATAATTCTTATTCGCTAAATAGCAAGCGCCTATTGGCGGTTTACGCTTTTTTCCAGGTAAGGATTGCGTCAGGTCAAAACGACTGGCATTTGGCTATTGCGAGGATTTACTGGGCGAAGCGGGGGAGAGGGAGGCGCCATCCCACGCTGGGCGCGGGATGGACAACTGCAGGTTCAGACTTTTCTGACGAACTCGGACTTGAGTTTCATCGGGCCGATGCCGTCGATCTTGCAATCGATGTCGTGATCGCCATCGCACAGGCGGATGTTCTTGACCTTGGTGCCGACCTTGACCACCAAAGACGTACCCTTGACCTTGAGGTCCTTGATCACGGTGATGGTGTCGCCGTCCTGCAGGACGTTGCCAACCGAATCCTTTTTCACTGCGTCATCGGACGCCGCTTCGGTTTCACCGCTGGCGGACCATTCGTGGGCGCACTCGGGGCAGATCAGCTGCGCGCCGTCTTCATAGGTGTATTCGGAATTGCATTTTGGGCAGGGTGGCAACGTGCTCACTAAGGCTCCTTGGATTCAGGATCGCTAAAAAGCGCACATTGTATAGGGTTTTAAGCGGGAGAGGGTGGGGCGAGGATAAACCTGTAGGGGAACAAACCTGTGGGAGCGAGCTTGCTCGCGATAGCGTCCTTTCAGTCAACAACTATGTTGAATGTAAGTGCCTAATCGCGAGCAAGCTCGCTCCCACAGGGTTTTACAGTGTTGTCAGTGCGTGCGGGCGACCGCGAACTCACTCAGTTCAACCAGTGCATCGCGATACTCGCTCGGCGGTAGCGTTTCGAGGCACTTGATCGCGCGGGCCACATAATCGCGTGCCAGTTGCGCGGTGTACTCCAGCGAGCCCGAGGCTTCCACGGCTTCGCGGATGCTTTCCAGATCTTCGATTCCGCCTTTCTGGATCGCCTTGCGCACCAGGGCGGCCTGCTCCGGTGTGCCTTCACGCATGGTGTAGATCAGCGGCAGCGTCGGCTTGCCTTCGGCCAGATCGTCACCGACGTTCTTGCCCAGGGTTTCGGCGTCGCCTTTGTAGTCCAGCAGGTCGTCGACCAGCTGGAAGGCCACCCCCAGGTGATCCCCGAATGTACGCAGGGCTTCGGCCTGTTCCGGTGTGGCTTCGCACAGGGCTGCAGCACTGTGGGTCGAGGCTTCGAAGAGCATCGCGGTCTTGCCGCGGATGACTTCCATGTAGGTTTCTTCGGTGGTGCTGGCGTCACGAACCTTCGATAGCTGCAACACTTCGCCTTCAGCGATGATGCGCGTGGCCTGCGAAAGGATCTTCATCACCGGCATCGAGCCCAGCTCGACCATCATTTCGAAGGAGCGCGAATACAGGAAGTCACCGACCAGCACGCTTGGCGCGTTGCCCCACATGGCGTTGGCGGTCGAGCGGCCACGGCGCATGCCGGACATGTCGACCACGTCGTCATGCAGCAGGGTAGCGGTGTGCAGAAACTCGATGGTCGCGGCCAGCAGACGCAGTTCGTCGCCTTCGCGACCCAGGGCCTTGCCACACAGCAACACTAGTAAAGGACGCAGGCGTTTGCCGCCGGCCGAGGTAATGTAATCGCCGATTTTCGATACAAGCGGCACGCGCGAAGTCAGCTGCTTCTTGATGATGCCGTCGACGGCGCTAAAATCGTCCGCGACCGCGCGGTAGAAAGCTTGGGGTTGCATCAGCGACAGTCGCTCCAGAAGGGTTGCGCGGCATGCTAGGACCCACGCCTGCAGGTGTCAAGGCGCGATGGACGGCCCCTTGCAAGGGACTCGTGGCTTGCGTACAATCGCGCACCCTGAACTTCCTGGGCAGCACCTGCCTTACGCAATTGCAAGCGGGCCTCCAGCCCCATGCAGCCATGCCAGCCAATACCTCTTCTTATAAAGAGCTGGGTGAGCAGGATTATCGGAGAAATACCATGTCTTATGCAGTAATCGTTACTGGCGGCAAGCAGTACAAAGTCGCCCCAGGTGAATACCTGAAGATCGAAAAACTGGAAATCGCTACCGGCGAATCCGTTACCTTTGATCGCGTTCTGTTGGTTGCCAACGGTGACGACGTGAATATCGGCGCTCCAGTTGTTGCTGGCGCTACCGTTGTGGCTGAAGTGATCTCCCAAGGTCGTCACGATA
Source organism: Pseudomonas sp. P5_B3 (assembly GCF_056400405.1). Taxonomy (NCBI): domain Bacteria; kingdom Pseudomonadati; phylum Pseudomonadota; class Gammaproteobacteria; order Pseudomonadales; family Pseudomonadaceae; genus Pseudomonas; species Pseudomonas sp. P5_B3. Next base: position 14,732 of record NZ_JBFULI010000034.1, read on the forward strand.
AAGTCCGCATCATCAAGTTCCGTCGCCGTAAGCACCACATGAAGCGTATGGGCCACCGCCAGTGGTACACCGAGATCAAAATCACCGGTATTCAGGCTTAATTACAGCCTAATTCCTCACTAGGAGAATTGAACTCATGGCACACAAAAAAGCTGGTGGTAGTACCCGTAACGGTCGCGACTCAGAAGCCAAACGCCTTGGCGTGAAGATGTATGGCGGCCAGGCTATCAAAGCAGGCAACATCATCGTGCGTCAGCGCGGCACCCAATTCCACGCTGGCTACGGCGTTGGCATGGGTAAAGATCACACCCTCTTCGCTAAAGTCGAAGGCGTGATCAAGTTCGAAGTAAAAGGCGCCTTCGGTCGTCGTTACGTGAGCGTAGTCGCGGCTTAATTGCGCGATCGCTGGAAAAGCCCTGTCTCGCGACGGGGCTTTTTCGTTTGTGGGGTGAGTCTCTTGCAAAGCTGTTTGCATGGGCTGTCGGCGTACGATGTAGGTGTCGTGGTTTGGGGTCGCTGCGCTCATTTTTGCAAGAGTCTTATGTCTTGATTGTTTTTCGGCTCGTCCGTATGGCGAGAGGCGTTTGTTATGAAGTTTGTTGATGAAGTATCGATTCGCGTAAAGGCTGGTGACGGCGGCAATGGCGCCATGAGTTTCCGTCGGGAAAAATTTATCGAGAACGGTGGCCCGAACGGCGGTGATGGCGGTGACGGCGGTTCCATCTACATGATGGCCGACGAAAACCTCAACACCCTGGTGGACTACCGTTACACCCGGCACTTCGATGCCGAGCGTGGCTCCAACGGCGGCAGCACCGACTGCACCGGCAAGAAGGGTGAAGACCTGATCCTGCGCGTTCCGGTCGGCACCACGGTGATCGACTCCGCGACTCAGGAAGTCATCGGCGACCTGACCAAGGCTGGTCAGAAATTGATGGTGGTGCAGGGCGGCTGGCACGGTCTGGGCAACACCCGTTTCAAATCCAGTACCAACCGTGCGCCGCGCCAGACCACTCCGGGCAAGCCGGGTGAGCAGCGCGACCTGAAACTGGAAATGAAAGTGCTGGCTGACGTAGGTCTGCTGGGTTTGCCGAACGCCGGTAAAAGTACCTTTATCCGTTCGGTTTCGGCTGCCAAGCCGAAAGTTGCCGACTACCCGTTCACCACGCTGGTGCCGAACCTGGGTGTGGTCAGCGTCGATCGCTGGAAGAGCTTCGTCATTGCCGATATTCCGGGTTTGATCGAAGGCGCTTCCGACGGTGCTGGTCTGGGCATTCGCTTCCTCAAGCACTTGGCGCGTACACGTCTACTGCTGCATCTCGTGGACATGGCGCCGCTGGATGACACCAGCGCACCGGATGCCGCTGAAGTGATCGTCAGCGAGCTGATCAAGTTCAGCCCGTCCCTGGCGGAGCGTGATCGCTGGCTGATCCTGAACAAGTGCGACCAGATCCTTGATGAAGAGCATGATGCTCGCGTCAAGGAAATCGTTGATCGCCTGGAGTGGACTGGTCCGGTCTACGTGATCTCGGCCATCTCCAAGCTCGGTACCGAGCGTCTGTGCCACGACATCATGCGTTACATGGAAGATCGTGCTGATCGCCTGGCCAATGACCCGGCTTACAAGGAAGAGCTGGCTGATCTCGATCAGCGCATCGAAGACGAAGCTCGTGCGCAACTGCAGGCGCTGGATGACAAGCGTGCCCTGCGTCGCAGCGGCGTGAAGTCGGTCCACGACATTGGTGACGATGATTGGGACGAAGAAGATGTGGATGATGAAGACGGTCCGGAAATCATTTACGTGCGTGACTGATTCGTTGCGATAAACTTAAGCGCCGCTCAATCGAGCGGCGTTTTGGTATCTGGAAATCGATTGTTGGTCACGAATAACCACGAATAACGTCACGGGCAGTGCCAGGTCGCGCTGCCCTCAAGCTAAGGTTGAAGATGATGCGGAGCAAGGTGACAGGTGCGCAGCGTTGGGTCGTGAAGATCGGCAGCGCTTTGCTGACGGCGGACGGCAAAGGCCTGGATCGCGCGGCAATGGGTGTCTGGGTTGAGCAGATGGTGGCCTTGCATGAGGCGGGTGTCGAGCTGGTGCTGGTGTCCTCCGGGGCAGTGGCGGCCGGTATGAGCCGTCTGGGCTGGACCTCACGACCCAGTGCGATGCACGAGCTCCAGGCCGCTGCTGCAATCGGTCAGATGGGGCTGGTGCAAGCCTGGGAGTCGAGCTTTGCCGAGCATGGCCGGCATACCGCGCAGATTCTCCTGACCCATGACGACCTGTCCGACCGCAAGCGCTACCTGAATGCCCGCAGTACCTTGCGTGCACTGGTCGAGCTGAAAGTCATTCCGGTGATCAATGAAAATGACACCGTGGTCACCGATGAAATCCGTTTTGGCGACAACGACACTCTGGCAGCGTTGGTGGCGAACCTGGTCGAGGCGGATTTGCTGGTGATTCTGACGGATCGTGACGGCATGTTCGACGCTGATCCGCGCAACAATCCGGATGCCCAGCTGATTTACGAGGCGCGCGCCGATGATCCGGCGCTCGATGCGGTGGCGGGCGGTACGGGCGGGGCGCTGGGGCGTGGCGGCATGCAGACCAAGCTGCGCGCTGCGCGCTTGGCGGCGCGTTCCGGTGCTCACACCATCATCGTCGGTGGGCGGCTTGAGCGTGTGCTGGATCGTCTCAAGGCGGGCGAGCGCATCGGCACCTTGCTGTCGCCGGAGCGCGGCATGCTGGCTGCGCGCAAGCAGTGGCTGGCCGGTCATCTGCAAACCCGTGGCACCCTGGTGCTGGATGCGGGTGCGGTGATCGCGTTGTCCCAGGGCAACAAGAGCTTGCTGCCGGTCGGGGTCAAATTGGTGCAGGGCAGCTTCCGTCGCGGTGAAATGGTGGTCTGCGTGGCGCCGGACGGTCGTGAGATCGCCCGTGGCCTGGCCAACTACAGTGCGCTGGAAGCACAAAAAATCATTGGTCAGTCGTCTGAGGCGATTGTTGGTCTGTTGGGTTACATGGCGGAGCCGGAACTGGTTCACCGCGATAACCTGATTCTGGTCTGAAGGGATACCTGAATGCGCGTGGCAAAAGGATTGTTGGGGTTGCTGTTGATGATGCCCCTGCTGGCTTCGGCCGAAGAGATCGGTCAGGTATCGACGGTGTTCAAGTTTGTCGGGCCGAATGACCGGATCGTGGTCGAGGCCTTTGATGACCCCAAGGTCGATGGTGTGACCTGCTACCTGTCGCGGGCCAAGACTGGCGGCGTGAAGGGTGGTCTGGGGTTGGCCGAGGATCGTGCCGAGGCATCTATCGCTTGCCGGCAGGTTGGGCCAATCAGCTTCAAGGGCGAGCTCAAGGATGGCGACGAGGTGTTCAAGGAGCGCACGTCCCTGGTGTTCAAGACCATGCAGGTGGTGCGCTTTCTCGACAAGAAGCGCAATACGCTGGTGTATCTGGTGTACAGCGATCGCTTGATCGAGGGCAGTCCGCAGAATGCGGTGACGGCGATTCCGATTTTGCCGTGGGCCCACGCTCAGTAATTTCACGCAAATCAAACTGTGGGAGCGAGCAAGCTCGCTCCCACAGTTTTTTTATGCGCCCATCAAATTGCAGGCAATAAAAAACCGACCCTGAGGTCGGTTTTTTAATGAACGAGTCGCTTAGGCGGCAGCGGCAACGTTCAGGGCCTTGACGTGGCCATTCAGGCGGCTCTTATGACGAGCGGCCTTGTTCTTGTGGATGATGCCTTTATCGGCCATACGGTCGATAACTGGCACAGCCAGAACGTAAGCGGCTTGAGCTTTGGCAGCGTCTTTTGCGTCGATGGCCTTAACTACATTCTTGATGTAGGTACGAACCATGGAACGCAGGCTGGCGTTGTGGCTGCGACGCTTCTCAGCCTGTTTTGCACGTTTTTTGGCGGAAGGTGAGTTGGCCACCGTCGAGCTCCTCGAAAGACTTTTTAGGAAATAGCAAACAAAATAGGCCGCGAATCATGCCGATGAGTTGAGTTCTTGTCAAGGGCGGTTGAGACGTTCCGCTAAGTGGTAGGTGAAGCAAGCTTGGAGATTTCTTTCCAGCGTGCGACCTGTAAACTCGCGAGCTTTGGCTCTGTGCTGTTGCGGCGCGGAGTATCGCATAAGTAGGCGCGTAGTTCGCCTGCTGTTTATCGACAGGCACAAACTCTTTCCATGAATCTGCTCAAATCGTTGGCCGCCGTCAGCTCTATCACGATGCTTTCCCGGGTTCTGGGATTTGTTCGGGACACCCTCATCGCGCGCGCATTTGGCGCGGGAATGGCGACCGACGCCTTCTTTATCGCCTTCAAACTGCCCAATCTGCTGCGGCGGATCTTTGCCGAAGGGGCGTTTTCCCAGGCGTTTGTGCCGATTCTTGCCGAATACAAAAGCCAGAAGGGCGAGGAAGCGACCCGAACCTTCATTGCCTATGTCTCGGGCCTGCTGACGCTGGTGCTGGCGCTGGTCACGGTGTTGGGCATGATTGCCGCGCCGTGGGTCATCTGGGTGACCGCGCCGGGTTTCACCAACACGCCGGAAAAATTCGAACTGACATCAAGCCTTTTGCGGGTGACTTTTCCTTACATCCTGCTGATTTCCCTGTCGTCATTGGCCGGTGCGATTCTCAATACCTGGAACCGTTTTTCGGTGCCAGCCTTCGTGCCGACGCTGCTGAACGTCAGCATGATCATCTTTTCGGTGTTTTTGACGCCGTACTTCGACCCGCCGGTGATGGCGCTCGGCTGGGCGGTACTGGTCGGCGGCCTGGCGCAGTTGCTTTATCAGCTGCCGCACCTGAAAAAGATCGGCATGCTGGTGCTGCCCCGCCTGAACCTGCGCGACACTGGCGTCTGGCGTGTCATGAAGCAGATGTTGCCGGCCATTCTCGGGGTGTCGGTGAGTCAGATTTCGCTGATCATCAACACTATTTTTGCCTCGTTCCTGGTCGCCGGTTCAGTGTCCTGGATGTATTACGCCGACCGTTTGATGGAGCTGCCGTCCGGCGTGTTGGGCGTGGCCCTGGGGACGATTCTGCTGCCGACCCTGGCCAAGACCTACGCCAACAAGGATCGTCACGAGTATTCGCGCATCCTCGACTGGGGTCTGCGCCTGTGCTTCGTATTGGTACTGCCTTGCTCGCTGGCATTGGGGATTCTGGCGGAGCCGTTGACGGTTTCCTTGTTCCAGTACGGCCAGTTCAATGCGTTTGATGCATCGATGACCCAGCGTGCCCTGATCGCTTATTCGGTCGGTTTGCTTGGGATTATCGTGATCAAAGTGCTGGCCCCCGGCTTTTATGCGCAACAAAACATCCGCACACCGGTAAAAATTGCGATTTTCACCCTGGTGGTCACCCAGTTGTTCAACTTGATGCTGATCGGGCCACTGGCTCACGCGGGCCTGGCCTTGGCGATCAGTGCCGGCGCCTGCCTCAATGCCGGCTTGCTGTTCTATCAACTGCGCAAACAGCAGATGTACCAACCGCAGCCGGGCTGGGCGAAGTTCGCGTTCAAACTGCTGGTCGCGGTGGCGGTGATGTCCGCGGTACTGTTGGGGGTAATGCATTTCATGCCAGCCTGGGATCAGGGGCATATGCTCGAGCGCTTCTTGCGTCTGGGGGCGTTGGTGGCGGCGGGTGTGGTGGCTTATTTCGGCATGTTAGTGTTGATGGGTTTCCGTTTGCGCGACTTCAATCGCAAGACGCTGGAATAGAGGTTCTGGCTTCGATAAACACGGGCGAGCCGACAGTTTTGTCGGCTCGATCACTTTGGGTTACGGTGTTGCCTGTCGTCGGCCGCCGGGTGTGGTTATAATCGACCACTTTATGAGCAAGAAGCGCGTTATGCAGCTGGTTCGAGGCCTCCACAATCTGCGCCCCCAGCATCGGGGCTGTGTCGCCACTATTGGCAACTTTGACGGTGTTCACCGTGGTCACCAGGCTATCCTGGCGCGGCTGCGTGAACGTGCGCTCGAGTTGGGCGTGCCCAGCTGCGTGGTGATTTTCGAGCCGCAGCCGCGAGAATTTTTCGCCCCGGACACGGCCCCGGCCCGTCTGGCCCGGCTGCGGGACAAACTGCAGCTGCTGGCCGACGAAGGTGTCGACCGGGTCCTGTGCCTGGCCTTCAACCAGCGGCTGAGCAAGCTCAGCGCCAGCGAATTCGTTGATACCATCCTGGTGGACGGCCTTGGTGTACAGCACCTTGAAGTCGGTGATGACTTCCGGTTTGGCTGCGACCGCGTAGGGGATTTCGATTTCCTGCAACAAGCCGGCATCATTCAGGGCTTTACCGTCGAGGCGGCGCAAACCGTTGAGCTGGAAGGTATTCGCGTCAGCAGCACTCAGGTCCGCAATGCCCTGGCCGCAGCTGATTTTGCCTTGGCCGAGCGACTGCTAGGTCGGCCGTTCCAGATTACCGGGCGGGTACTGCACGGCCAGAAGCTGGCTCGCCAGTTGGGTACGCCCACGGCCAACATACAACTCAAGCGCCGTCGCGTTCCGCTTTCCGGGGTTTATCTGGTCAACGTCGACATCGACGGCAAGACCTGGCCCGGCGTCGCCAATATCGGCGTGCGGCCAACGGTACAAGGTGATGGCAAGGCCCACCTCGAAATACATCTTTTAGATTTTGCCGGCGATCTGTATGACCGGCGTTTAACGGTGGTTTTCCACCACAAGCTGCGTGAAGAGCAGCGTTTCGCCTCTCTGGAGGCGTTGAAAACGGCGATCAACGCGGATGTCGCCGCCGCCCGTGCACTAGCCGCACCTAGCGCCCATCGCTAATGAAGAGCCTTAAATGACCGACTATAAAGCCACGCTAAACCTTCCGGACACCGCCTTCCCAATGAAGGCCGGCCTGCCTCAGCGCGAACCGCAGATTCTGCAGCGCTGGGACAGCATTGGCCTGTACGGAAAGTTGCGCGAGATTGGCAAGGATCGTCCGAAGTTCGTATTGCACGACGGCCCTCCGTACGCCAACGGCTCGATTCACATCGGTCATGCGCTGAACAAGATTCTCAAGGACATGATCATCCGCTCGAAGACCTTGTCGGGCTTCGACGCGCCTTATGTTCCGGGCTGGGACTGCCACGGCCTGCCGATCGAGCACAAGGTCGAAGTGACCCACGGCAAGAACCTGGGCGCGGACAAGACCCGCGAACTGTGCCGGGCCTATGCCACCGAGCAGATCGAAGGGCAGAAGTCCGAGTTCATTCGCCTCGGTGTGCTGGGCGACTTCGCCAACCCGTACAAGACCATGGACTTCAAGAACGAGGCCGGTGAAATCCGAGCCTTGGCCGAAATCGTCAAGGGCGGTTTCGTGTTCAAGGGCCTCAAGCCTGTGAACTGGTGCTTCGACTGCGGTTCGGCCCTGGCCGAGGCGGAAGTCGAGTACGAGAACAAGAAGTCCTCGACCATCGACGTGGCTTTCCCGATTGCCGATGAAGCCAAACTGGCTGCGGCCTTTGGCCTGACATCGCTGGCCAAGCCTGCCTCGATCGTGATCTGGACCACCACCCCGTGGACCATCCCGGCCAACCAGGCGCTGAACGTTCACCCGGAATTCAACTACGCCCTGGTCGACGTCGGCGACAAGCTCCTGGTGTTGGCTGAAGAGCTGGTCGAGTCGTGCCTGGCACGCTACTCGCTGGAAGGTTCGGCCATTGCGACCACCACCGGTAGAGCGCTGGAACTGATCAACTTCCGTCACCCGTTCTACGACCGTCTGTCGCCGGTTTACCTGGCCGACTACGTTGAACTGGGCGCCGGCACCGGTGTGGTTCACTCCTCACCAGCCTACGGCGTGGACGACTTCGTGACCTGCAAGAAGTACGGCATGGTCAACGACGACATCCTCAACCCGGTACAAAGCAACGGCGTTTACGTACCGTCGCTGGAATTCTTCGGCGGCCAGTTCATCTGGAAGGCCAACCCGGCCATCGTCGACAAGCTGACCGAAGTCGGTGCGCTGTTGCACACCACCGTCATTGAACACAGCTACATGCACTGCTGGCGCCACAAGACTCCGCTGATCTATCGCGCCACTGCGCAGTGGTTCATCGGCATGGACAAGCAGCCGACCACCGGCGACACCCTGCGTCAGCGCTCGCTCAAGGCCATCGAAGAGACAGGGTTCATTCCGGCCTGGGGCCAGGCGCGCCTGCACTCGATGATCGCCAACCGTCCGGACTGGTGCATTTCCCGTCAGCGCAACTGGGGCGTGCCGATCCCGTTCTTCCTGAACAAGGAAAGCGGCGAACTGCACCCGCGTACCGTCGAGTTGATGGAAGAAGTCGCCAAGCGCGTTGAAGTCGAAGGCATCGAGGCCTGGTTCAAGCTGGACGCCGCCGAACTGCTGGGCGCTGAAGCGCCGCAGTACGACAAGATCAGCGACACCCTGGACGTCTGGTTCGACTCGGGCACCACGCACTGGCACGTCCTGCGCGGTTCGCACCCGATGGGTCACGAAACCGGCCCGCGCGCCGACCTGTACCTGGAGGGCTCGGACCAGCACCGTGGCTGGTTCCACTCGTCGCTGCTGACCGGTTGCGCCATCGACAACCACGCACCGTATCGCGAACTGCTGACTCACGGCTTCACCGTCGACGAGTCCGGCCGCAAGATGTCCAAGTCCCTGGGCAACGTGATCGCGCCACAGAAAGTCAACGACACCCTGGGCGCCGACATCATGCGTCTGTGGGTTGCTTCGACCGATTACTCGGGTGAAATGGCGGTTTCCGAGCAGATCCTGCAACGCAGTGCGGACGCCTACCGGCGTATCCGTAACACCGCGCGTTTCCTGCTTTCGAACCTGACCGGCTTCAACCCGGCCACCGACCTGTTGCCGGCCGAAGAAATGCTGGCTCTGGACCGTTGGGCCGTGGACCGTGCCCTGCTGCTGCAACGCGAACTGCAAGAGCACTACGGCGAATACCGCTTCTGGAACGTGTACTCGAAGATCCATAACTTCTGCGTGCAGGAACTGGGCGGCTTCTACCTCGACATCATCAAGGATCGCCAGTACACCACTGGCGCCGATAGCAAGGCCCGCCGCTCGTGCCAGACCGCGCTGTTCCACATCTGCGAGGCGTTGGTGCGCTGGATCGCGCCGATCCTGGCGTTCACCGCCGACGAACTGTGGCAGTACCTGCCGGGCGAGCGTAACGAATCCGTCATGCTCAACACCTGGTACGAAGGTCTGAGCGAACTGCCGGAAGGCTTCGAGCTGGATCGCGCCTACTGGGACCGGATCATGGCGGTCAAGGTCGCCGTCAACAAGGAAATGGAAATCCAGCGCGCGGCCAAGGCTGTCGGTGGCAACCTGCAAGCCGAAGTGACGCTGTTCGCCGAAGACGCGCTGACTGCCGACATGGCCAAGCTGAGCAACGAGCTGCGCTTCGTGCTGATCACTTCGACCGCCAGTGTCGCGCCATTGGTGCAGGCACCGGCCGATGCCGTGGTCACCGAAGTCAGCGGCCTGAAGCTGAAGATCGTCAAGTCGGCCTTCGCCAAGTGCGCCCGTTGCTGGCACTGCCGTGAAGACGTCGGTGTGAATCCGGAGCATCCGGAAATCTGCGGCCGTTGCGTCGACAACATCAGCGGCGCTGGCGAGGTCCGTCACTATGCCTAATGCCGTTGGCCGTTTCGGACGGCTGAGCTGGCTCTGGTTGAGTTTGCTGGTTCTGGTCATCGACCAGGCCAGCAAGTTCTACTTCGAAGGCAAGCTTGCGATGTACCAGCAAATCGTGGTGATCCCCGATTACTTCAGCTGGACCCTGGCCTATAACACCGGTGCGGCGTTCAGCTTTCTGGCTGACAGCTCCGGCTGGCAGCGCTGGCTGTTCGCGTTGATCGCTGTCGTGGTCAGTGCGGTGCTGGTGGTGTGGCTCAAGCGTCTGGGGCGCAACGAGACCTGGCTGGCGATTGCGCTGGCACTGGTGCTCGGCGGCGCGCTGGGCAATCTTTATGACCGCATTGCCCTGGGCCATGTGATCGATTTCATTCTGGTGCATTGGCAGAACCGCTGGTATTTCCCGGCGTTCAACTTTGCCGACAGTGCAATCACGGTTGGTGCTGTCATGCTGGCACTGGATATGTTCAAAAGTAAAAAGACCGGAGAAACCGTTCATGACTGAACAGGTATTGGCTGAGCAACGCATCGGTCAGAACACGGAAGTCACCTTGCATTTCGCATTGCGCCTGGAGAACGGCGACACTGTGGACAGTACTTTCGACAAAGCCCCGGCGACCTTCAAGGTCGGTGACGGCAACCTGTTGCCAGGTTTCGAAGCGGCCCTGTTCGGTTTCAAGGCCGGTGACAAGCGTACGCTGAGCATCGAGCCGGAAAACGCTTTCGGTCAGCCTAACCCGCAAAACGTGCAGATCATCCCGCGCTCTCAGTTCCAGGACATGGAACTGTCGCCTGGCTTGCTGGTGATCTTCAACGATGCGGCTAATACTGAATTGCCGGGTGTAGTCAAAGAGTTCGATGATGCGCAAGTGACCATTGACTTCAACCATCCGCTGGCTGGCAAGACGCTGACCTTTGACGTGGAAATCATTTCCGTCAAAGCGCTCTGAGGCATTACGGGGGCAGCTTCTGTTGCCACCGGACCCTGTGGGAGCGAGCTTGCTCGCGATGAGGGCCTGACAGTCGATATTGATGTTGACTGACACTGCGCTATCGCGAGCAAGCTCGCTCCCACAGGAAGTTTCACTGTTCTCGAACCTTGTGTTTGAGCAACAGGACCGCATTATCATTTTTCGCGCGCAAGACACGAGGCACAGCATGCAAATCAAACTCGCCAACCCCCGTGGCTTCTGCGCCGGTGTGGACCGGGCGATCGAAATCGTCAACCGCGCCCTGGAAGTCTTCGGGCCGCCGATCTACGTTCGCCATGAAGTGGTTCACAACAAGTTTGTCGTCGAAGACCTGCGCTCCCGTGGTGCGATCTTCGTCGAAGAGCTGGACCAGGTGCCGGACGACGTCATCGTGATCTTCAGTGCCCACGGCGTTTCCCAGGCCGTGCGCAGCGAAGCGGCTGGCCGTGGGCTGAAAGTATTCGACGCCACGTGCCCGCTGGTGACCAAAGTCCACATCGAAGTGGCGCGCTACAGTCGTGACGGCCGAGAGTGCATTCTCATCGGCCACGCCGGTCACCCGGAAGTCGAAGGCACCATGGGTCAGTACGATGCCGGCAACGGCGGCGCGATCTACCTGGTCGAAGACGAGAAAGACGTTGCGGCCTTGCAGGTAAACAACCCTGAACAGCTCGCGTTCGTGACCCAGACCACGCTGTCGATGGACGACACCAGCCGCGTTATCGACGCGCTGCGTTCGCGCTTCCCGGCCATCGGTGGACCGCGCAAGGACGACATTTGCTACGCCACGCAAAACCGTCAGGACGCGGTTAAACAACTGGCCGACGAGTGCGACGTGGTGCTGGTAGTCGGTAGCCCGAACAGCTCCAACTCCAATCGCTTGCGCGAGTTGGCTGAACGCATGTCCACTCCGGCCTACCTGATCGACGGTGCCGAAGACCTGCAAAAGAGCTGGTTCGAAGGCGTCGAGCGTATCGGTATCACCGCTGGCGCATCCGCCCCCGAAGTCCTGGTGCGCGGCGTGATCGAGCAATTGCAGGCCTGGGGTGCCACCGGTGCCGATGAACTGGCCGGTCGCGAGGAGAACATCACGTTCTCGATGCCTAAAGAACTGCGCGTTCGCTCGTTGCTCTGAAGTTATTCCTTTCTTCGCATAACGCCTGCTCAGCCTTGTCGTTGCGCAGGCTGACGCGCCCGGTTCGTGCCAACACCACTTGATGTTGGCTCACCGGCACGCGAACTGCGCAAATGTGTAATGTCCCTCCAAACAGCGGCTCGCCCTGACCTCTGAATCGTATTGAGCTTTCGACCGTACTGTTCCCCGCAATCGACACGCGCGCGCCGCTCTGGCGTTCGGCCAGCAGCGGATTGTCGCTGTCCATCTCCCCTTTGCCGCTGATATCCAGAATGATCCGCCAGCCTTGGCTCCAGTCGCCATTGATGCCGTGAATCACCACGGCCTGGTTGCGGGTGATGGCTTCGCTCCGGGCGGTGCGAATACCACTGAATAGGGCCTGCGCCGCTTGCTGTCTTTGGTTCGACTCGATCAGCGTTGCGAACGCCGGACTGACCAGTTGCAGAACAATTCCTGTAATTGCCAGTCCCATGAGCAGTTCGATCAGGCTGAAGCCTTGTTGCCGCATGACATGGCCCTCCGTGGCGTACTGTGGCTCACGCAATCCCTGCGCGAGAAAAGACAACGCAAACGCACAGCATCGTTCGGATGTTGTGCTGCGCAACAGCAGGTATAGCCGAAGGAAACAGAAGGTCCCGATGGATCATCGTACAAAAGGTTTCACGCTGATCGAGTTGCTGGTCGCGCTCGCGATCCTGCTTATCCTGCTGACCATGGCCGTTCCGGGGTTTACCCGCTCGGTGCAAACGACGAGGGCCGATACCGAAATTTCGGACCTGCGACGAGCCCTTGATTTTGCCCGGCTCGAAGCCATTGATCGGGGCAATACCACACGGGTGCGCCCGACGGCCGGTGGGGATGTCTGGAGCGGGGAGCTAACGATTTACGACGGTACTGGCTCTTTGGCCAGTGTATTACGGGTTATTCCGGCGATGAGCAGCGGCGCAACTCTGGCGCTAACCTCTGGCGTCACTGCCATCGATTTCAACAGCATGGGCGGATTGTCATCACCGTCCTCAGCGGTGGTGATCAGCTATGGGCGGGGCGCACAAAGCAGGACGCTGACAGTGTGTTTGAACGGACGAATTCTATTGGGTGGAAGTTGCGGATGAGGGCAGGGAGGCAAGGCACGCAGGAGGGCATGACGCTGGTCGAAGTCCTGGTGGCGTTAGTCATTCTGGGAGTGGGGTTGCTGGGGGCAGCGGCGTTTCAGCTCAATGCGTTGAAGTACACGGACAGCGCGCGCATGACCAGTCAGGCCAGCTTTATCGCCTACGACCTGATGGACCGCATTCGCGCCAACGCCACTGCGGACTACACCATCGCGCCGCCGGCTTCGGGCAATCCGGACGTTACCCGGGATCAGGACCTGTTTGACTTCAAAGCCAATATTGTCAGTTCGCTCGGTGCTACCGCAACGGGCAGCGTCACCGTCAATCAGCAGCTGTACACCATCACGATTACCTGGGACGACTCACGGGCTGCGAAGGCCGCCGACTCTCGGCGCAGTTTTGTCCTGAGCAGTCGCGCGGCCATTGATCCGGTGATGATCCCGTGATGCGCCGCAGCAGGGGTTTTGGCCTGGTCGAGTTGCTGATCGCCCTGGCATTGAGCCTGATCGTGGTGCTGGGCGTGGTGCAGGTTTTCATTGCAGCCAAGAACACTTATCTCAGCCAGAACGCGGCCGCGAACATGCAGGAGGACGCACGTTTCGTGCTGAGCAAAATGATTCAGGAAGTCCGCATGGTCGGGATGTTCGGTTGCCTGGAAACGATCACCGACTCAAGTCAGAAAGGTGATTTCCATGCCAGTCAGCTAGCACCGATCCGCTGGGACAACGGCGGCCGCAAGTTGACGCTGGTTACGGCGGATGTCGGCGGCAATGGCGGCAAGCCGGACTGGACCGTGCTTTCCGATTGTCGAACCCATTCGACGGCCTACAGTGAAGGTCGGGCGCCAGTGGCAGGGCAACTGGCCTTTCCGATACGGCGGCTGGATTACAGCTTCGGCAACAACCAACTGCTTATGAAGAGCGGGGCCGCAGCAGACCAGGTATTGGTGGATAACGTCAGCGCTTTCGACGTGAGCTTCGGCCTGGCCAGCACGGCCACTGATCTGGCTGCTTCGCGCTACAGCAGCAATCCGTCGGACCCCGCGCTGATTCGTAGTGTTCGCCTGAGCCTGACTCTCACCGATCCGAACCACCGGGTGAGCGATCAAACCTTCAACGTGGTTGCCGCTCTGCGCAACCGCTTGCCATGAGGGAGTGCCAATGAATCGTGCTCCCAAGACGTATTACGCCCAACGCGGCATGGCACTGTTGGTCAGTCTGGTGTTCTTGCTCTTGCTGACACTGATTGGGCTTTCATCGATGCAGAGCGCCACTCTGCAGGAAAAAATGGCCGGTAGCGTCGCCTTGCGCAATCAGTCGTTCCAGAGTGCCGAAGCCGCATTGCGGGTGGGCGAGGGTGCAGTGCGGCGGGACAGTTATGCGTTACCTGTTTGCAGCGGCATCGTTCAATGTGCACCACCGTCCGAGTCTTCGACTATTACCGCTGCCGGTTTCAACGCCTCTTCAGGCGTGACCTGGGTTGCATCGGGCAAGGGCTTTTATGGCGTGCAAAATATCGGTGTCAGCCGAAATGCGGTGAATGTGCCCATCAATACCCCGGCGACCTTGTATCGGGTAACGGCGGTCGGCATCGCGGGTCATTCACGCAGTGTGGTGGAGAGCATCTATGCGAAGTACTGAGCGACCTGTCAGGTTATGGTCACAAATGATCGGTGTCGTCGTCGCGCTTGACCTGTCGATGTCGGCGCACGCTGCCACGTCAGCGGATTCGCCGGCGCTGAACCGGCCAACCTGTCTGGCCAATGGCAACTGGTACGGTTTTTACCACAGCAATCAGGGGTTGAAAGCCGTCTGCCTGAAGCTGCCCGAGGCGATCAGCGTTAAGATGCTCGACAGCAACGCCGATGGAGTGGTCGACAACAGTGACACGCTATCCGATGGCGTGATCTTTGTTGGAGAGCATTCGACCCAGGACGCCAGCGACAATGGCGGGGCCGTGAACGATTCCACTGGCGACGGTACTGCGGGGATTGAAAAATCCGGCGGCAGCCGTCGCATCATGTGGCGACAAATACAGTGACTGAGAATTGATACATGCGTAGTTCCAACCGCGGTTTTACCCTGATCGAAATCATGATCGCGATTGCGATCATCGGTATTGTCATGACCATTGCTGCCCCGAGTTACACCGAATACCTGAACAAGGGCCGCCGCGCAGAAGTGGCCGGTCTGCTCTCGGAGCAGGCGCAGCTTCTGGAGCGCTTCTACTCGCAAAAAAATGCCTACACCGATGCGACGGGCCTCAGTGCCGGCAATGATTACTATGCCATCACACCGACCCTGACCGACCAGACCTTCCTGTTGACGGCGGTACGCAAGGCTGACTCGAGCATGGCCACTGACAAGTGTGGTGATCTGACCATCACCAATATCGGAGTCCTCGGCATGGTCAACGCAAAATCCGGCCTGACCAGCAAAGACTGCTGGGGGCGCTGAGTTTTTTTCGGGTGCCTTTTGCACTCTCTGTCTATTTAACGATTGGATCAGAACATGACCAGGCAACAGCAAGTGGTGATTGTCGGCGGTGGAGTGATTGGTTTGCTGACGGCCTTCAATCTCGCGTCCGAAGTGCAAAGCGTTGTGCTGCTGGATCGCTCGAACGTAGGCCAGGAGTCGTCCTGGGCGGGTGGCGGCATCGTTTCGCCGCTTTACCCGTGGCGCTACAGTCCGGCAGTCACCGCGTTGGCTCACTGGTCCCAAGACTTTTATCCACAACTGGGCGAGCGCTTGTTTGCCGCCACCGGCGTTGATCCTGAAGTGCACACCACCGGTCTTTACTGGCTGGATCTGGATGACGAGGCTGAAGCGCTGGCATGGGCCGCCCGGGAAAATCGTCCGTTGAGTGCGGTGGATATTTCGGCAGCCCACGACGCCGTGCCGGTGCTGGGCAGCGGTTTTTCCCGGGCGATCTACATGGCCGACGTCGCCAACGTGCGTAATCCGCGACTGGTGAAGTCACTCAAGGCCGCGTTGCTGGCGCTGCCGAACGTGACGATCCATGAGCAGTGCGAAGTCAGCGGGTTTGTTCGTGACGGCAACAAAGTGGTCGGCGTGCAGACCGCCACAGGTGCTGTCCTGGGCGATCAAGTGGTCCTGACGGCGGGGGCCTGGAGTGGCGATTTGCTCAAGCGTCTGGATCTGACGTTGCCGGTCGAACCGGTGAAAGGGCAGATGATTCTCTACAAGTGTGCGGCGGATTTCCTGCCGAGCATGGTCCTGGCCAAGGGCCGTTATGCGATTCCCCGGCGCGACGGGCACATTCTGATCGGCAGTACGCTGGAGCATGAAGGCTTTGACAAGACGCCGACCGGGGCGGCACTGGAAAGCCTGAAGGCGTCCGCGGTGGAATTGATCCCGGCGCTGGCCGAGGCCGAAGTGGTGGGGCATTGGGCCGGATTGCGCCCGGGGTCACCCGAGGGCATTCCTTATATCGGCCCGGTACCGGGGTTTGACGGGCTCTGGCTCAACTGCGGGCATTACCGTAACGGGCTGGTGTTGGCGCCAGCGTCATGCCAGTTGTTTGCCGATGTGATGCTGGGTCGGGCGCCGATTATCGATCCGGCGCCTTATGCGCCTGCCGGGCGGCTTTGACTGCGGGACAGTTGTCGTTTGTCAGATCGCCATCGTCGGATCGCCGCCCGGATCAAGCTCGCTCCCACAGGGTCATTGGTGAACACAACAACTGCGAACACCTCAGAACCATTGTGGGAGCGAGCTTGATCCGGGCGGCGATCCGACGATGGGGGCCTCAATCCAGTCCCAACTTCTTCAGTCGGTAACGCATCGACCTGAATGACAGATTCAACCGCTGAGCCGCCGCCGTGCGGTTCCAGCGGGTTTCCTCCAGGGCCTGGAGCAGCAGTTGGCGTTCGACGTTTTCCAGGTAGGTTTCCAGATTGTCGATCCGGGTCAGGTCCGGCACGCCACCTTCAGCCCCACAGTTGCCTTCAGCCAGGCGCAGGTCGCCGGCTTCGATCTGATTGTTCTCGCACAAGGTGTGCGCCCGTTCGAGCATGTTTTCCAGTTCCCGCACATTGCCCGGGAAGCGATAGCTTTTCAGCGCATCGAGGGCCTGGGGGTGGAGTCTCGCTGCAGGTTGACCGGTATCGGCGGCCAGGCGCTTGAGTATGTGGCTGGCCAGTATTTCGATGTCATCGCGACGCTCGCGCAAGGGTGGCACCGGGAGTTCGATCACGTTCAAACGGTAGTAAAGATCATGACGAAAGCGTCCGGCGGCGACCTCGGCGCCAAGGTCCTTGTGCGTGGCGCAGAGAATGCGCACATCCACCGCCACTTCCTGCTGCCCGCCGACGCTACGTACGGCTTTCTCCTGAATCGCGCGCAGCAGTTTGACTTGCATGGCCAACGGCAGGTCAGCCACTTCGTCGAGGAGCAGGGTGCCGCCGTGAGCTGTCTGGAACAGACCGGGTTTGTCTTCGATGGCGCCGCTGAAACTGCCTTTGCGATGGCCGAAAAACTCACTCTCCAACAGTTCCGAAGGAATCGCCGCGCAGTTGATCGCAATGAACGGCTGATTGGCGCGAGGGCTTTGATCATGGATCAGGCGCGCGACCAACTCCTTGCCGCTGCCGGATTCTCCGCTGATGTATACCGTCGCATGGCTGCTGGCCAGTTTGGTGATCTGTTTGCGCAGGTTGCGCATGGGCAATGAGTCACCCAGCAAGCAGCGATCGATGCCAGCCCCGCGGGCAGGAACCAGCAGGGCGCTGGTGACCAGTTCACGCAGGCGCGTAAGGTCCACCGGTTTGGTCAGGAAGTCGAATGCGCCGGCCTTGAGCACATTGACCGCGGTTTCGAGGCTGGCATAGGCGGTGATCATCGCCACCTGGACCTGAGGGTGGCTTTGCTGGATGTGCTGCACCAACTCCAGGCCGGTACCGTCCGGCAACTGCATGTCGGTCAGGCATAGATCGAAGGTTTCGCGTTTCAGCAGGGATTGCGCTTCGCCGACGTTGCGGGCGTTGAACGTCTCCAGTCTCATCCTTCCCAGGGTGATTTCCAGGAGTTCGCGAATGTCCGGCTCGTCATCGACGATCAAGACTTTTTGTCGTGGTCTCATGTTCAACGTGGGCTCCGTCCGTGAGCATAGGTCATGCAAAAGCAGCCGCCTTCCTGGCGTGCCTTGAAGTCTAGGCGGGACAGAGTGCTTTCGTCCGGCTGGCCGGACCGATAAAGCCCCAGGCCCTTGATATAGGGGGCTGGGGCTTCATTATCGAGTATTTCCAGTGATTTCAGGTCGAGCCGTAGCGGCGACATTTGCTCGCGGTACAACAAGTGGAGGACGTTTTCGATTACCCGGTTCATTCGCAGAGAGTGATCTTGAATAATCTGCGTCAGACGTCGATCGACGCCTTTCAGTTCCTTGGGTGCGTGCGATAGTCCTCAATCGGCCGTCATTTCGGGTGACGTATCAGCGGCCTCTGGAACCCTTGTCTTGCTCGAGATGAGCCTGGCTGCAATACCATTGTTGGTCGTGACTCAGCGCGCGGTCACGGGGTAGGTGAACGCCGCAATGGGCACAACGGACCATGGGCGCCGCTTCCCGTTCGGCAGGGGGCTTGGGGGTGGATGCCTGCCCCTTGAACTTGCGCCAGAACCATACTGCAGCGGCAATCAGGGCAACCCAGAACAATAAACGAAGCATGGTGTGCTGCTTTTTGATAGATGAAGCGGCAGTTTAGCCAAGGACCTGACAGCCGCACAGTGTAATAAAGCGCTGAAATAAAAAAGGGAGACTCGAAAGTCTCCCTTTTTGCACAACCCGAGGTGTCAGTCGAACACGCCGAAAGTCATGTAGCTGAACCACGAGCGGTCGCTGTTGTTGCCTTGCGCTTCGTGATTTTCTTCTTCGACCGCGTCGCCATTGTCGTCTTTAGGCTTGAGCTCGGCCGGGATTGCGTCCTTGGCGTCCTGGAATTGCCTCTGGACGTCCTGGTTGGCGCGGGTTTCACCCGGTGGCAGCGGCGGACGCGACTCGATCAGGCCCAGAGTCGCCTTGCTCAGCCACGAACGGTTGTCGGCTTCGGCCACGGTCGGCACGAACTGACCGTCCACCAGCGTCGGGTGGTTCGGGTAGTTGAGCTTCAGGGTTTCCAGGCTGGTAGCCGCCAGTTCGTCCAGATGCAGGCGCTGGTAGGCCTCGGTCATCACCGCCAGGCCGTCGCCGACCGAAGGGGTTTCCTGGAAGTTTTCCACCACGTAACGACCGCGGTTCGCGGCGGCGACATAGGCCTGGCGGGTCAGGTAGTAGTCGGCCACGTGAATTTCGTAGGCCGCCAGCAGGTTGCGCAGATAAATCATGCGCTGCTTGGCGTCTGGCGCGTAGCGGCTGTTCGGGAAGCGGCTGGTCAGCTGGGCGAACTCGTTATAGGAGTCGCGGGCGGCGCCCGGGTCACGCTTGGTCATGTCCAGTGGCAGGAAGCGCGCCAGCAGGCCGACGTCCTGATCGAAAGAAGTCAGGCCCTTGAGGTAGTAGGCGTAATCGACGTTCGGATGCTGTGGGTGCAGACGAATGAAGCGTTCCGCAGCGGACTTGGCCGCTTCTGGCTCGGTGTTCTTGTAGTTGGCGTAGATGAGTTCGAGTTGCGCCTGGTCGGCATAGCGACCGAACGGATAACGCGATTCCAGAGCCTTCAGCTTGGCGATGGCACTGGTGTAGCTACTGTTGTCCAGGTCGTTTTGAGCCTGTTGGTACAGCTCGACTTCACTGAGGTTTTCGTCTACGACTTCCTTCGATGAGCAAGCAGCGGTCAATGCGAGGATGGCGATCAGCAGCAGGTGTTTCACTTGCATGGCGGCTTGCGTCCCTATGACGGCCGCTGTCTTGGGCGTGGCCGTCCTGTTATGATGAACGCCCCGTTGAATAGCCTCGGGGCAAAAGACGCCGTATTTAACCACAAGCGCGCAGCCGAAACCAAAGGCTGTGCCGACGCCTAGTCTGAGCATGTCCGATAAAATTGAACTTCGCGCAGAGGTGCCGTCCGAATTGGGCGGCCAACGCCTCGATCAAGTCGCCGCACAATTATTCGCTGAGCACTCGCGCTCGCGCCTTTCCGCCTGGATCAAAGACGGCCGCCTGACTGTGGATGGGGCGGTTATCCGCCCGCGAGACATCGTCCATGGCGGCGCCATCCTTGAGTTGACTGCCGAGCAGGAAGCTCAGGGCGAATGGGTCGCTCAAGACATTGCCCTGGACATCGTCTACGAAGACGACGACATCCTGGTGATCAACAAACCTGCGGGCCTGGTGGTACACCCGGCTGCCGGTCATGCCGATGGCACCCTGCTCAACGCCTTGCTGCACCACGTGCCGGACATCATCAATGTGCCGCGCGCCGGTATCGTGCATCGCCTGGACAAGGACACCACCGGTCTGATGGTGGTGGCCAAGACCATTCAAGCGCAGACGCAGTTGGTGACACAGTTGCAGAGCCGCAGCGTCAGCCGGATCTACGAGTGCATCGTGATCGGTGTGGTGACAGCCGGAGGCAAGATCAATGCGCCGATCGGTCGTCACGGCCAGCAGCGCCAGCGCATGGCCGTGATGGAAGGTGGCAAGCAGGCCGTCAGCCATTACCGCGTGCTCGAGCGTTTCCGCTCCCACACCCATGTGCGGGTGAAGCTGGAAACCGGTCGTACGCACCAGATTCGCGTACACATGGCGCACATCAACTACCCGTTGGTCGGAGATCCCGCCTACGGTGGTCGTTTCCGTATTCCGCCGGCCGCCAACCCAACCATGGTCGAATCCCTGAAAAGCTTCCCGCGTCAGGCGCTGCATGCGCGTTTCCTGGAGCTGGATCATCCGACCACCGGTCAGCGCATGAGCTGGGAATCGCCGTTGCCGGAAGATTTCGTCTGGCTGCTGACCCTGCTCAAGCAAGACCGCGAGGCGTTCATCGGATGAGTGACTGGCTGATTCCTGACTGGCCCGCGCCGGCCGGGGTCAAAGCCTGCGTGACCACCCGTGCGGGCGGCGTCAGTGTGGCGCCGTTCGACAGCCTCAACCTCGGCGATCACGTCGACGACAGCCCTGAAGCTGTTGCCGAGAATCGCCGTCGTCTTACCGATCATTTCTCCATTCAACCGGCCTGGCTGCAGCAGGTCCACGGCATTGTCGTGGCCCATGCTGATCCTGACCGGGTGGATACGGCTGATGCCAGTTGGACATCAACTCCGGGCGTCGCCTGCGCTGCGATGACCGCCGATTGCCTGCCTGCGCTGTTTTGCGACCGTGCCGGTACCCGTGTCGCTGCGGCCCATGCTGGTTGGCGCGGGCTGGCGGCGGGCGTGCTGGAAGCCACCCTCGACAGTCTGGCGGTACCGCCTGCCGAGGTATTGGTCTGGCTTGGCCCGGCCATCGGCCCGCAAGCCTTTGAAGTCGGCCCTGAAGTGCGCGAAACCTTCGTGCAGCAGTTGCCGCAAGCAGCAGAGGCCTTTGTACCGAGCCAAAACCCCGGCAAGTTCATGGCCGACATCTATAGGCTTGCGCGTCTGCGTCTGGCGGCTCGCGGGGTTACTGCGGTCTACGGCGGCGGGTTCTGCACAGTCACCGATCCGCGCTTCTTCTCTTACCGGCGAAATCCTCGTACCGGTCGATTTGCTTCCTTGATCTGGCTCGAACGCTAGACTTCCCTGACCTGCATCAACGTTCCGACGCTTGAAACTCCCAGAATCGACCACATCTATTGTGCTATCTGGCAGGTTTCTTCATTCAGGATGTTTTATCGGTCCGGCCTGCTCAATAGGAAGGTGACCCATGCGTATAGACCGTTTAACCAGCAAATTGCAGTTAGCGTTGTCCGATGCCCAATCCCTGGCTGTCGGCCACGATCATCCGGCCATCGAGCCTGCGCACTTGATGCAAGCCTTGCTCGAACAGCAGGGCGGCTCGATCAAGCCCCTGCTGATGCAGGTGGGCTTCGACGTCAACAGCCTGCGTAAAGAGTTGACCAAAGAGCTCGACCAGCTACCGAAAATCCAGAACCCGACCGGCGACGTGAACATGTCGCAGGATCTGGCGCGCCTGCTCAATCAGGCCGATCGTCTGGCCCAGCAGAAGGGCGACCAGTTCATCTCCAGCGAACTGGTGCTGCTCGCCGCCATGGACGAGAACAGCAAGCTCGGAAAACTGTTGCTCGGTCAGGGCGTGAGCAAGAAAGCCCTGGAAAACGCGATCAACAACCTGCGTGGTGGCGAGGCCGTCAATGACCCGAACCACGAGGAAGCGCGGCAGGCGCTGGATAAATACACCGTCGACCTGACCAAGCGCGCCGAAGACGGCAAGCTCGATCCGGTGATCGGCCGAGACGATGAAATTCGCCGGACCATCCAGGTCCTGCAGCGCCGTACCAAGAACAACCCGGTGCTGATCGGTGAGCCAGGCGTGGGTAAAACCGCCATCGCCGAAGGCCTGGCCCAGCGCATCATCAATGGTGAAGTGCCGGACGGCCTCAAGGGCAAGCGCCTGTTGTCCCTGGACATGGGGGCGCTGATTGCCGGTGCCAAGTATCGCGGTGAGTTCGAAGAGCGGCTAAAGGCCTTGCTCAATGAACTGTCGAAGCAGGAAGGGCAGATCATCCTGTTCATCGACGAGTTGCATACCATGGTCGGCGCCGGTAAAGGCGAAGGCTCGATGGATGCGGGCAACATGCTCAAGCCGGCCCTGGCCCGTGGTGAGCTGCACTGCGTGGGCGCCACCACGCTCAACGAGTACCGCCAATACATAGAGAAGGACGCCGCTCTCGAGCGACGTTTCCAGAAAGTGCTGGTGGACGAGCCGAGCGAAGAAGACACCATCGCCATCCTGCGTGGCCTCAAAGAGCGTTATGAGGTTCACCACAAGGTGGCGATCACTGACGGCGCGATCATTGCCGCGGCCAAGCTCAGCCATCGCTACATCACTGACCGGCAGTTGCCGGACAAGGCCATCGACCTGATCGACGAGGCCGCCAGCCGCATCCGCATGGAAATCGACTCCAAGCCGGAAGTGCTGGACCGTCTGGAGCGCCGCCTGATTCAGCTGAAGGTGGAATCCCAGGCGCTGAAGAAAGAAAGCGACGACGCGGCGAAGAAGCGTCTGGAAAAATTGCAGGAAGAAATCGCTCGGCATGAGCGTGAGTACTCCGATCTCGAAGAAATCTGGAACTCGGAAAAAGCCGAGGTTCAGGGTTCTGCGCAAATCCAGCAGAAGATCGAACAGTCCCGCCAGGAACTGGAAGCCGCTCGCCGTAAAGGCGACCTGAACCGCATGGCGGAGTTGCAGTACGGGGTGATCCCGGATCTGGAACGCAGCCTGCAAATGGTCGACCAGCATGGCAAACCCGAAAACCAGTTGCTGCGCAGCAAGGTGACTGAAGAGGAGATCGCCGAAGTCGTGTCGAAGTGGACCGGTATCCCGGTGTCGAAGATGCTCGAAGGCGAGCGCGAAAAACTGATGAAGATGGAAAGCCTGTTGCACCAGCGTGTGATCGGCCAGGACGAAGCGGTTGTGGCGGTTTCCAACGCGGTGCGGCGTTCCCGCGCCGGGTTGTCCGACCCGAACCGGCCAAGCGGCTCGTTCATGTTCCTCGGCCCGACCGGTGTCGGTAAAACCGAGCTGTGCAAGGCGTTGGCCGAGTTCCTCTTCGATACTGAAGAGGCGATGGTGCGGATCGACATGTCCGAGTTCATGGAGAAACATTCCGTGGCTCGCTTGATCGGTGCGCCACCAGGCTACGTGGGCTACGAAGAGGGCGGTTACCTGACCGAGGCGGTGCGTCGCAAGCCGTATTCGGTGATCCTCATGGACGAAGTCGAGAAGGCGCACCCGGATGTGTTCAACATCTTGCTGCAAGTGCTCGAGGATGGTCGTCTGACCGACAGCCATGGCCGCACGGTGGACTTCAAGAACACCGTGATTGTCATGACGTCCAACCTGGGGTCGGTACAGATCCAGGAACTGGTCGGTGACCGTGAGGCGCAGCGCGCGGCGGTGATGGATGCGATTTCCACCCACTTCCGGCCGGAGTTCATCAACCGGGTCGATGAAGTGGTGATCTTCGAGCCGTTGGCTCGGGATCAGATCGCCGGCATTACCGAGATTCAGCTGGGCCGTCTGCGCAGCCGCCTGACCGAGCGCGAGCTGAAGCTTGAGCTCAGCCCTGAGGCGATGGACAAGCTGATCGCGGTCGGTTACGACCCGGTGTACGGCGCACGGCCACTCAAGCGCGCTATCCAGCGCTGGATCGAGAACCCGCTGGCGCAGCTGATCCTGTCCGGTCGATTCATGCCGGGCGATACCGCTCACGGCGTGGTGGAAAACGACGAAATCGTCTTCGTCTGATCCATAACGGCGGCAAAATTGAAAAGGCCTCGCATAACGAGGCCTTTTTTTCGTTAGGCTGTTGAACTCAAAGGAAAAGGCTTGTAAAGTGCGCCCCGCAGTCAGTCACCCGCCAGGGTTTCCGCTCCCCAAGCAGGAATCCAAAATAAGTTGCAAATCATTAACTTGAAAGCAATTTAGGGGGTTGACAGAGGTGCTGAAGATTGTAGAATAGCGCGCCTCAGACACACGAACGCAGCGATGCGAACGGGTTGAAGAGAACGCAGTAAAGCTTCAATGTTGTAAATTGAAATGTGTAGTTCCGTGATAGCTCAGTCGGTAGAGCAAATGACTGTTAATCATTGGGTCCCAGGTTCGAGTCCTGGTCACGGAGCCAATTTCAAACCGGGGTATAGCGCAGTCCGGTAGCGCGCCTGCTTTGGGAGCAGGATGTCAGGAGTTCGAATCCCCTTACCCCGACCATTTTTGGGTCGTTAGCTCAGTTGGTAGAGCAGTTGGCTTTTAACCAATTGGTCGTAGGTTCGAATCCCACACGACCCACCATTTTTGAAACCAGGTAACACTGGAATCGAATCTCAAGATCAGACGCCAAAAGCTCTGTTCGCAGAAGGCGCCTCTTAAAGGTGCCTTTTTTTTACCGGGGTATAGCGCAGTCCGGTAGCGCGCCTGCTTTGGGAGCAGGATGTCAGGAGTTCGAATCCCCTTACCCCGACCATATTAAAAATCCTCGTATCGAAAGATACGGGGATTTTTTTTGTCTGCGAAAATCTTGGACGTGTCGCAAAACCCTGTGGGAGCGAGCTTGCTCGCGATGACGGTGTATCAGGCGACATTGATATCGACTGAAAGGACGCCATCGTCGGAACGCCGCCCGGAGCAAGCTCGCTCCCACAGTTTTATATCAGTGCAGCTTCAGCCGTGGCTCAGTCCCGCGCCCGATCTTGCTGCCCAGCATCAGCATCGCCGTGCGGAACGGCCCGTACAGCGCCATCTGGTGCATGCGGTACAGCGACACGTAGAACATCCGCGCCAGCCAGCCTTCGAGCATCACGCTGCCGGTGAGGTTGCCCATCAAGTTACCCACAGCCGAAAAACGCGACAGCGAGATCAGCGAGCCGTAGTCGGTGTACTTGTACTCCGGCAGTGCCTTGCCTTCGATGCGCAGTTTCAGCGATTTGGCCAGCAACGAAGCCTGTTGGTGCGCGGCCTGCGCCCGTGGCGGTACATTGCGATCGGTGCCCGGCTGCGGGCAGGCCGCGCAGTCGCCGAAGGCGAAGATGTTCTCGTCGCGGGTGGTTTGCAGGGTCGGCAGCACTTGCAGCTGGTTGATGCGATTGGTTTCCAGACCGTCGATGTCCTTGAGGAAACCCGGCGCCCGAATCCCGGCGGCCCAGACCTTGAGGCTGGCATTGATCACTTTGCCGTCGGCGGTGATCAGGCTATCGGCGGTCACTTCACTGACGGCCGCATTGGTCATGACGTTGACCCCGAGTTTCTCCAGGGTTTTATGCACAGGGCCGCCGATCCGTTCCGGCAGCGCCGGCAGCACCCGTGGTCCGGCTTCGATCAGGGTGATGTGCATGTTTTCCGGTTTGATCCGGTCCAGACCATAGGCCGCCAATTCATGGGCGGCGTTGTGCAGTTCAGCGGCCAGTTCGACCCCGGTGGCACCGGCGCCGACGATGGCCACGCTGATTTGCTCGACTTTGTCGGTCTGACCGGCGTGGGCGCGCAAGTAGTGATTGAGCAGTTGCTGGTGGAAACGCTCGGCCTGTTTACGAGTGTCGAGGAACAGGCAGTGTTGCGCCGCGCCCTGGGTGCCGAAATCGTTGGTGGTGCTGCCGACGGAGATCACCAGCGAGTCGTAAGGCACTTCACGGGCCGGCACCAGCTCCACACCGGCTTCGTCATAGGTGGCGGCCAGCTGGATTTTCTTCTGCGCACGATCGAGCCCGCTCATGCGCCCCAGCTGGAACTCGAAGTGGTTCCATTTGGCCTGGGCGACATAGTTGAGTTCATCTTCGGAAGAGTTCAGGGAACCGGCCGCCACTTCGTGCAACAACGGTTTCCAGATGTGGGTCAGGTTCGCGTCGACCAGCATCACGCTGGCTATGCCGCGCTTGCCCAGAGTCTTACCCAGACGGGTAGCCAACTCCAGACCGCCGGCGCCGCCGCCGACAATGACAATACGATGGGACATGGGGATAACTCGCAAGGCTAAAGGAAATCGGTACGGTTACCCAAGCGAGCGCAAGGCGGCTCATAGCGTCAGGTAACTGATAAGTCGGCTCAACAAGCCCAGACCAATGGTCACTGCCAAGACCAGTACAAGGAGCATCCACGGCCGGAAAGGCCGGCGCTCGACTTGGTGCTGGGACAACTGCAGGTACTCTTCGACATGCTTTTGGTCGTCGGGGTTCAGGCGGCTGGTCATATCGGGCCTCGTCAGGGGTAGACGTTGCTGAATGTGTGGAAGCTACAGGGAAATTATTCAGCTGTGAACGAAGCTTAGCTGCTGACCGGGGAAAGGCTCGAGGCTCACAGGCTGATCCCGACGTCGAACACAATGCTGCGTCCCAGGTTGCTGCGCAGGAAATCCGGCGCATCCGGGTGAGCGAACAGCACGCGGGCGAAGGTCGGCCCGACCAGCGACAGCGAACGCCAGCCCTGGCGCAGGTATTCGGTCGGTGGCGGGAAATGGCTGTTGAGGTCCAGCACTTCGCGTTTGAGGCTGGCGAAGGCAATGATGTCCAACTCACCCAGATCCATGCCGCGCTCTTTGTAGTTGTGCGCTTTTTTGCGCAAGGTCGGCGCCAATCGCAGCAAGAACTCGTTGGCGGGGATACGTCGTGGCTTGGCCTCGCGGCGCAC
Source organism: Pseudomonas sp. P5_B3 (assembly GCF_056400405.1). Taxonomy (NCBI): domain Bacteria; kingdom Pseudomonadati; phylum Pseudomonadota; class Gammaproteobacteria; order Pseudomonadales; family Pseudomonadaceae; genus Pseudomonas; species Pseudomonas sp. P5_B3. The sequence continues at coordinate 41,835 of NZ_JBFULI010000034.1, forward strand.
CAGTTGGCTCAGGGAAAACGCGCTGCGCCGGCGTTGCAGTTCGTCGCGCCATTCATCGTTGAGGCGCCGGCCCTCGTCGAGCACGAAGAACACCTCGAAACTGGCATCGCGAAACAACACATCCGGCGGCTCCCCTGCGGGGGCGAACTCATCGGCGCGATAGGGAATGTTCAAGCCTTGCAGCAGGCGCTGGCACACCCAACGCTCACGCTCCCATTTGCGGGCGTTGGACAGGAACGCGTTGGCTTGCTCGGCCGCGATGGTCAGCAGGCGTAAATAATCTGAGTCATCCATAGGCCCAAGCTTAGCGTTCAAATGTGATCGCAAAGAAGACAATTTGTCGCAGAGGCTCGATACCTCCCGTTCCCATGCCCGTTTCAGGGCTCTGCACAAAACGGATAGTGATCTGCGCGCACTGGCTATTGCCACATATCGGGCGCCTCTACCCTCGGCTGTACGGACGTAAGCCGTGATACCGACGCTCTAAAAAAACAACAACAAGAGATATATGCCATGCGCAAGATCGACGTACATGAGGTTATCGACAACGCTCGTTTCAACCGCTTTCACTGGATGGTGCTGTTCTGGTGTGCCCTGATCATCATCTTCGACGGTTACGATCTGGTGATCTACGGCGTGGTCTTGCCGATGCTGATGAAAGAGTGGGGGCTCAGTCCTTTGCAAGCGGGTGCACTGGGCAGCTATGCACTGTTCGGCATGATGTTTGGCGCGCTGTTCTTCGGTCCGCTGTCGGACAGAATCGGCCGCAAGAAGGCCATCACGATCTGCGTGATGCTTTTCAGTGGCTTCACCGTGCTCAATGGTTTCGCCCGCAACCCCACCGAGTTCGGCCTCTGTCGCTTCATTGCCGGGCTCGGCATTGGCGGCGTGATGCCTAACGTCGTGGCGCTGATGAACGAGTACGCGCCGAAAAAAATCCGCAGCACGCTGGTCGCGATCATGTTCAGCGGTTACTCGGTGGGCGGCATGCTGTCCGCCGGGCTGGGCATTGTGCTGATCCCGATTTTTGGATGGCAGTCGGTGTTTTACGTGGCGGTCCTGCCGTTGCTGTTGTTGCCGCTGATCATGTATTTCCTGCCCGAATCGGTGGGCTTCATGTTGCGTCAGGGGCGCAATGAAGAGGCGCGCAATATTCTCCAGCGGATTGATCCGGCCTACGTCTCGCAAGCGTCCGATCAATTGCACATGACCGAAGTGAAAGGCACGGGCACTCCGGTGTTGCAGTTGTTCCGTGAAGGCCGTGCGCTACGCACGCTGATGCTGTGGCTGGCGTTTTTCTGCTGTCTGTTGATGGTGTACGCGCTGAGTTCCTGGCTGCCGAAACTGATGGCCAACGCCGGTTACAGCCTGGGTTCGAGCCTGTCGTTCCTGCTGGTGCTGAACTTCGGGGCGATCTTCGGCGCGGTTGGTGGCGGGGTGCTGGGCGACAAACTCAATCTGCCGAAAGTGCTGTCGGTGTTTTTCGCCATGGCGGCGGTGTCGATCACTCTGTTGGGCTTCAACAGCCCGATGCCGGTGTTGTACCTGCTGATCGCCATTGCGGGTGCCACCACCATTGGCTCGCAGATTCTCTTGTACGCCTGCGCTGCGCAGTTTTATTCAATGACGATTCGTTCTACCGGCCTGGGCTGGGCGTCGGGCATCGGGCGCAACGGGGCCATCGTCGGTCCGCTGCTGGGTGGTGCCTTGCTCGGGATCAGCTTGCCCCTGCAACTGAACTTCATGGCGTTTGCTTTGCCCGGTGCGGTGGCGGCCCTGGCCATGACCGTGTTCGCCATCAGCAGCCGACGCAGCGCTGCCGGCCTCAACCCAGCGTTGTCAGCGACCGGTGCCTGAATCATGAAAGCGTTTTTCCAGGACTTCTCGTTGTCAGCCGCCGTGGCTGGATTCATCGCCACGGTGATTTCCTATGCGGGCCCGTTGGTGATCATCTTTCAGGCGGCCGAAGCGGCGCATCTTTCGCGGGAAGTGTTGTCGTCCTGGATCTGGGCGATCTCCATTGGCAGCGCCGTGCTCGGTATCGGTTTGAGCCTGCGCTACCGCGTTCCGGTGATCATCGCCTGGTCGGCGCCTGGCTCGGCATTGCTGGTGACGCTGTTGCCGGACATCTCCCTGGCAGAGGCGGTGGGGGCTTATCTGGTCAGCAGCCTGATCATTTTCGTGGTTGGCATCTCGGGGGCTTTCGACCGGATCATCAGCAAGCTGCCCGCCGCCATCGCGGCGGCGATGCTGGCGGGGATCCTGTTCAGTTTCGGCACCGGGTTGTTCGTGTCGATGCAGCACAAGCCGTTGCTGGTCCTTGCAATGTTTGCCTGCTACCTGATCTGCAAGCGTGTGATGCCGCGTTATGCGGTGATGATGGTGCTGCTGGTGGGCTGTTCGATTGCCGCGTTCACCGGTGATTTGCATTGTGAAGCGCTGGTGATCGGTCTGGCCACGCCGATGTGGATCACGCCCGAGTTCAGCCTGGGCGCGATCCTGAACATCGCCTTGCCGCTGGTGATGGTGGCGCTGACCGGTCAGTTCGTGCCCGGCATGGCGGTGCTGCGCGCCAGCGGATATCCAACGCCGGCGAGCCCGATCATCGCCAGTAGCGCGCTGGGCACGGCATTGCTGGCGCCGTTTGGTTGCCATGGACTGAATCTGGCGGCGATCACCGCGGCGATCTGCACCGGTCGCGAAGCCCACGAAGATCCTCGCAAGCGCTACGTGGCCGGGGTCGTCGGCGGCCTTTGCTACCTGCTGTTGGGGATCTTTGGCGCCACGCTGGTCTCGCTGTTTTCAGCGTTCCCCAAAGAGTTGATCGCGGCGCTGGCCGGGCTGGCCCTGTTTGCCGCCATTGCCGGTGCGTTGACGGGAGCGATGGCGGTGCCGAGCGATCGTGAAGCCGCGCTGGTGACCTTTCTGGTCACGGCTTCTGGCATGTCGTTGTTCGGTTTGTCCGCGGCGTTCTGGGGGCTGATTTTCGGCATGGTCACCCATGTGCTGTTGAGCGCCCGTCGTTCCGTTCCCCGTCGCAAATCCACTGCAACTGAAGTCCTTCAACCAGTCGATCAATAACAATAAGAGAAAAACGATGAAACAGATTCTCCCAACAACCGGTTCAGCGTTGTCCCTGGCTGTCGTCTCGAGTTTTTCCACGGGCACGATGGCGGCTGAAACCGGCTTTGTCGAAGACGCCACCGCGACGTTGCAAGCGCGCAATTACTACTTCAGCCGCGACTATTCCGACATCGTCGGTGCCAATCAGCAATCGAAGGCTGAAGAGTGGGCCCAGGGTTTCATTCTCAATGTGAAGTCAGGTTACACCCAAGGCACCGTCGGCTTTGGTGTGGATGTCATCGGCTTGCTCGGCCTCAAGCTCGACAGCGCCCCGGACCGGGTCAATACCGGTTTGCTGCCGGTGCAGGGCGACGGCCGCGCGGCGAACGATTACAGCCGTCTGGAAGGCGCGTTGAAGATGCGTTACTCAAAGACCGAGCTGAAAGTCGGTGAGTTGCAACCCAATTTGCCGGTGCTGGTGTTCAGCGATATTCGTTTGCTGCCGCCGAGTTATCAGGGCGTAAGCATCACCTCCAACGAGATCAATGGCCTGACCCTGCAGGGCGGTCACTTGAGTTCGACCAGCCTGCGCAACGAGGCCGGCGACGAAAAGATGCAAGCCATGCTCGGTCATGTGCCGCAGCGCCAGGTCAGCAGTGACGGTTTCAACTTTGCCGGCGCCGATTATGCCTTCAACGACAAACGCAGCTCGGTCAGTGCCTGGTACGGGCAACTGGAAGACATCTATAACCAGCGCTTTCTGGGCCTCAAGCACAGCGAACCGGTGGGCGACTGGATCCTCGGCGCCAATCTCGGTTACTTCGATTCCCGCGAGGATGGCAAAAAGCTGTTGGGCAATATCGACAACCAGGCGTTCTTCTCGTTGCTGTCGGCCAAGCGTGGCGGTCATACGTTTTACGTCGGCTATCAGGGCATGTTCGGTGACAGTGCGTTCCCACGGGTGTTTGCCAACATCTCGCCGCTGGGCAACGAAGTGCCGACCTACGAGTTCGCCTTCACCGATGAACGTTCCTGGCAGGCGCGCTACGACTACGACTTCGCGGCGCTCGGCGTACCGGGGCTGACCAGTACCGTGCGCTACATCAGCGGCAACAATGTCGATACCGGAAAGGGTTTCGAAGGCAAGGATCGCGAGCGTGACCTGGACATCGGCTATGTGTTGCAGAGCGGCAGCCTCAAAGGTTTGGGCATTCGCGTGCGCAATGCGATGGCGCGCTCAAACTACCGCAGTGATATCGACGAGAACCGCTTGATCCTCAGCTACACGTGGACCGTGCTATGAGCCATTGATCACAGGTTGCTGGTGCAATCACCCATGACGTTGTAGGTCACGCGGTGGGTCTGGCCCTGATGATCGACATACACCATGGTCGCCGGTACAACCCCGCACGCGGTCGCGGTGTCCGACACAGAAACCACCTTGGCGATGTCCAGTGGCTGCGCCGGGTTGTACAGGACTGCGAGGGGCTCGTTGTCAGCGGCCATGGCTGAGGTGGCGATGACGGTCAGCAACAGGCTGATCAACGTTTTCATGTTGGCGTGCTCCGTGTCGGTTCTGATGTCTGAATTTTAGTCTTTGCCACCGACGGATAAAGGGGCGAACGGCGGATGCAGCCTTACATAAAACGTAACAGTCATCGCCCGAGGGGGGCTTATGGATGTGCTTAACAACTTGCGCGTGTTCATCCGGGTGGTGGACTGCGCCAGTTTCACCGGGGCTGCCGATGCGCTGGATCTGTCGACCGCGCAGGTATCCCGATTGGTGGCGGATCTGGAGGAACATGTACAGGCGCGTCTGCTGCAACGCACCACGCGGCGCTTGAGCCTGACCGACGCCGGCGAGCGCTTCCTGCTGCGCAGCCGGCAAATCGTCGAAGCCATGGATGAGGCGACGGCCGAGGCCCGTGGCGCTCATATCAAGCCGGCCGGACGCCTGCGGGTGCACAGCATGAACGGCCTGGGTGTGCTGCTCACGCCGTTGATCGCCCGCTACAGCGAGCTTTATCCCGATGTGGTGTTCGAGCTGACCTTGTCGCAGCGCAATCCCGAGCCCCTGGAGGAGGGGCACGATGTGGTGATTTCGATCGCTCCGGAACTTGCCGACTCGCAAATGGTTGCGCAGGCCGTCGGGCAGATCTACAGCGTGCCCTGTGCCTCCCCGGCTTACTTGCACCGCCGGGGCGTGCCGCAGCAGCCGCTGGCGCTGAGCGATCATCAATGTCTGCGCATGCTCGACCCCTTGTACGGCGATCAATGGCTTTTCCAGGATGAGCACGGCGAGCACACCGTCAGCCCGGCCAAGACATTTCAGTGCAATGTTGCCGAGTCGATGGTCAAGGCTTCGGAGGCGGGTATGGGCATCAGCCTGCTGCCGTTCTACACCGCGACGCGGCCCTTGAGCGACGGCACTTTGCTGCGCGTGTTACCTGCATGGCGCCTGCGCGAACGCAATGTGTATGCGCTGTATCCTTCGCGACGCTTTCTCGATGCCAAGGTCCGCACCTGGGTGGACTTTCTCAAGTCCGAGCTACCGAAGCTGTTCGCCGAACATGACGCGGTGATGAACGATCCGCGGCATTGGGCTTGAAGTCGAAGGGCAGGCGAGCGGCGGTGTAGACTGAGTGTCTGTTGTTCTTCGCCTGGGAGACGCGCGTAGCCATGATCGGTGCAGAGTTGCTGTCATCGCAAACCCTTGCGGTCGGCTGGCTGATCTATGTGCCGGTGTTGATCTGGGCGATCTGTCGCGCGCCGTGGGTTGAGCTGTTCACCGACAGCCGTCGTCAGCATCTGCTGTTTGGAACGGTGTTTGCGCTGTTTCTGTTGTGGTTGGTGCGGCGGGACTTCGATACCGGCGTGTCTTATCACTTTATTGGCATGACGGCGGTGACCCTGCTGCTGGACTGGCCGCTGGCGCTGGTTGGCGGCCTGGTGGCGCAAACGGGGCTGGTGTTGCTCGGTCGACAGGACCTGGTGGCGGTCGGAGTCAATGGCGCGCTGTTGATTGCGCTGCCGGTGCTGGTCACCGAGTGCTGCGCCATTCTGGTGGAGCGCGCGCAGCCGCGAAATCCCTTCGTGTATATCTTCGTTTCCGGATTCTTTGCCGCCGCGCTGTCGGCGTTGCTATGCCTGCTGCTGGCGCTTTGGTTGTTATGGTTCGACGAGCGTTTTGCCATGCCGTACTGGCTGGAGGATTTTGTCGGATATCTGTGGCTGATCATTTTTCCCGAAGCGTTTATCAACGGCATGATCGTCAGTGCGCTGGTGGTGTTTTGTCCGGAATGGCTGGAGACGTTCAACCGCACCCGTTACCTCTCGGCACCCTGGAAAGACGACGATCCCAAGCCTTGATGCGGATCAAAGCCTGAAATCGCCGCGGTCGGAATCAATGACGCGGGTCGAAGTCGCCGCTGAACATCTCGTCCTCGGCATCGGGAGGCACTGGAATCTTGTGCTCTTCGGACGCCCAGGCGCCCAGGTCGATCAGTTTGCAGCGGTCGGAGCAGAATGGCCGGAATTTGCTCTCGGCGGTCCATTCCACGGGGGCGCCACAGGTTGGGCATTCGACAGTTGTTGGTTGGCTCATGACTGGCCTCCACGCAAAGAAAGATAAAAGTGATGCAGGCGTTCGACCTCGCTGTGCAGCCAGGCAAGGTCGCGGTCATTGACCACGACGTCGTCGGCATGGCTCACGCGATCCTGGCGGCTGGACTGGGCCTTGAGGATCGCCTGGACTTGCTGTTCGCTGGTCTGGTCACGTTGCAGGGTGCGTTCGATCTGCAATTGTTCGGGGGCATCGATCACCAGCACCCGTTGGGTCATGGCGTATTGCCCGGACTCGATCAGCAGTGGCGAAACCAGAATCGCATAAGGCGATTTTGCCAGCGCCAGGTGGTGAGCGATCTCCTCGCCGATCAGCGGATGCAGGAGGGCCTCCAGCCAGCGGCGTTCTTCAGGCACTTCGAAGATCAGTTTGCGTAGCGCGGCGCGGTCCAGTTGCCCGTCGGCCTGCAACACGCGGGGGCCGAAGTGCTCGGCGATTTGTGCCAATGCCGGACGGCCGGGTTCCACTACCCAGCGAGCGGCATGATCGGCGTCGACCACATGCACGCCCAGATCGATGAAGTGTTGGGCGGCCGCGCTTTTTCCGCTGCCGATGCCGCCGGTCAGGCCGAGAATCCAGGGTTTTTCCACAGGGCTATTCATTTCAAACCGACAGACTGCCAATAGAGGTCGGTTATTTGACCACCCCAGAGCAACGCAATCCAGCCGGCAATGGCCAGATAGGGACCGAAAGGGATTGGCGTCGAGGTTTTTGCATGGCGCCAGCGCAGCAGCATCAGCCCGATAATGGCACCCACCAGCGAGGACAGCAGGATGGTCAGCGGCAAAATCTGCCAGCCACCCCAAGCGCCCAGCATCGCCAGCAGCTTGAAATCTCCGTAGCCCATGCCGTCCTTGCCCGTGATCAGCTTGAACAGCCAGAACACCGACCACAGCAGGCTGTAACCGGCGATCGCTCCCCAAAGCGCCTCGTGCAACGACACGAACAGGCCGAAACTGTTGACGATCAACCCCAGCCATATCAACGGCAGCACCAGTACGTCCGGCAATATCTGATGTTCGGCGTCGATCAGGCTCATCGCCAGTAAACCCCAGCTCAGGATCAGCATCAGGCCGGCCGGCCAACCGAAGCCGAAGTGCCAGGCAACAAACGCCGACAACAGCCCGCAGGCCAGTTCGGTCAACGGATAGCGCGGGCTGATTGCTGCCGCACAGGCTGAACAGCGGCCGCGCAAAAACACATAACTGAGCAGCGGGATGTTTTCCCAGGCGCGGATTCGGTGACCGCAGTGCGGGCACTGGGAGTGGGGCAGCAACAGGTTGTAGGTCGGTAGTGGCGTTTCGCCAGGCAGCCCGAGAATGTCATGGGCCTGCTCACGCCAGTCGCGTTCGAGCATTTTCGGCAGGCGCCAGATCACGACATTGAGGAAGCTGCCGACCAGCAGGCCAATGAGGCCTGCGAGAAGGACAAAGGCCAGCGCAGAGTGAATCAGAATTTCATTCAAGGGCATGTCAGATCGCTGAGCCAAGTTGGAAGATGGGCAGGTACATGGCAACTACCAGTCCACCGACGATAACACCCAGCACCACCATGATGAACGGCTCCATCAGGCTGGTGAGGTTATCGACCATGTTATCGACGTTGTCTTCGTAGAACCCCGCGACTTTGTCGAGCATGGCGTCCAGGGTGCCAGACTCTTCGCCGATGGCAGTCATTTGTATCGCCATGTTCGGAAAGACGCCGCAGGTACGCATGGCGAAATGCAATTGCATGCCGGTCGAGATGTCCTGCCGGATGCGCAATACCGCGCGCTTGAACACGACATTGCCGGTCGCGCCGGCCACTGATTCCAGGGCCTCCACCAGCGGCACGCCGGCAGCGAAAGTGGTCGACAGTGTACGGGCGAACCGGGCCACGGCGGACTTGTGCATCAGGGTGCCCACCAGCGGCAGTTTCAGCAGCCAGGTGTCCATCCGGTCACGCAATGCCTTGGATGTCCTGAGGGCGTGGCGCACGCCGAAGGCCATGGTGATCAGCGCGCCAAGGACCACCCACCACCAGGCCTGCATGAATTGCGACAGGCCAATGACCATCACGGTGAAGGCCGGCAGTTCGGCGCCAAAGCCTTTGAACACGGATTCGAACTGCGGCACGACATTGACCAGCAGAATCCCGGTGACAATCGCCGCGACGAACACCACCACCAGCGGGTAGGTCATGGCTTTCCTGATCCTGGCCTTGAGGCTTTCGCTTTTTTCCTTGTAGGTCGCGACCCGCTCCAAAAGGGTGTCGAGGGCACCGGCCTGCTCGCCGGCATCCACCAGGTTGCAATACAGCTCATCGAAATACCGGGGCTTCTTGCGCAGGGCGGCGGCGAAGCTGCTGCCTGCCGCAACTTCCTGTTTCAGTTCATCCACCAGCTTGCGCATGGCCGGATTGTCGAAGCCTTCGCCGATGATGTCGAACGACTGCAGCAACGGCACGCCGGCCTTCATCATCGTTGCCATTTGCCGGGTGAACAGGGCAATGTCATGGGCCTTGATGCGCTTGCCCATGTTGAAAACCGAAGGGTTTTTTTTGCGGACCTTACCCGGACTGATGCCTTGCTTGCGCAGTTTCGCCTTGATCAGCGCCGGGTTTTGAGCGCTGAGCTCGCCGGTCACTTTTGTGCCTTTGCGGTCGATGCCTTCCCATGCATACACGCTGATTTTCGCTGCCTTGACCGCCATGTTCAGTCCTGGGTAATCCGGTTGAGTTGCTCTTATAGCCTAGTCAAACGACGGAGCCAAACCAGCAAGGGTGAGGTGACAAAAAACGTCAGATAGTGCTGATACTGGTAATACGAAAGGGCTTTGCGGTCGCCATGCCCCCTGCCAACAGGGGCTTCTGGCCTTGGCACAGGCTGTGCTGCCATGGGGCAGGTCATGAGCCTTCGACTCATGCATGGAGCTTGTACATGAACAATCAGAAAGGTTTTACCCTGATCGAGTTGCTCGTTGTGGTGGCGATCATCGGAATCCTGGCAACACTGGGTCTGCCGATGTATTCCAAATACCAGGCTCGGGCCAAAGTCACGGCGGCGCTGGCCGAACTGACTGCAATGAAAGTGCCGTTCGAGGATGTGATCAGTCAGGGGGAAACACCGACAATTGCCAACGTGGCGCCCGCCGGCGCGACATCGACTAACCACTGCGCCCTGTCTGTGACGGCTTCAACTGCGGAGGGGGCGGGATCAATCGTTTGTACGTTGCAGAATGCCCCGGGGGTGGTCCTGGGCAAAACCGTCACCCTGACACGGGACGAAACCAAAGGCTGGTCATGTAAGAGCAGCGTTTCCCAGGACTACTTGCCTAAAGGGTGTTCCGGTTCTGCGGCATGAATAGCTGAATCAAATCCCCGCCATTGCGGGGTTTTTCCTGTTTGTCGAACCGTCGTCAAAAGCTACAGAGAATGCTCGAAAATTCAGGGTATTAGGAACTTTCCAGAAACCCGCAACTTGCATGCAGCGTTTCTGCGTCTCGTGCATTTTGCATGATTCCGAAAATTGGCGGATTTCATAATTGGTTGATTTATAAGGTTTTGTTCTCTGCTTTAAAGTTGGCATAGCGTTCGCAATAACCCAGGTAACCCTGCCGACATGGCACCCGGCAGACTTTTCCGAAAAACAGGAGTTACTCGTATGAAGAAGTTCGCTATCACTGCCGCTGCTGCTACCGCGTTGACCCTGACCATGGCCAGCGCAGCGTTTGCTCAAACCACCCAGGCAACCCAGTCGCCGATGGTGCTGGCTGCCGGTGAAATGACCAAAGCGAAAGAAGCTACTTCCGATACCTGGATCACCACCAAAGTCAAAGCCGACCTGATGACCGAAAAAGGCATTCCAGGTAGCGATATCAAGGTTGAAACCAACGAAGGCGTGGTATCGCTGTCGTCGACCACCGCCGTGACCGATTCGCAAAAAGAAATGGCTGTGGCCATCACCAAGAAAATCAAAGGCGTCAAGGCGGTTTCCGCTGACGGCTTGAAAGCCGAGTAAGGCAAGGCTTTTCGCCCGGATCGGGGCCAAACGAAGGTTGGCCACCACAGGCCTCGCGCATTTTTGCCGGGGCCTGCTCTATATGCAGCGCTTAAAATCATTGTGGGAGCAAGCCCGCTCCCACATTGGATAGTGCTAATTAATTGCCGCGTTTGCTGGTGATCTGCTTCAGCCGATTACCTTCGAACCGCAAGTATTGATACATCCCGCCATTGGGGCCGTAGGTCCATTCCTCGACCTGAAACTCTTCGCGCCGATCGGCACTGCGCTTGTAACCCAGCAGGTCGCGGCTGACTGGCTCACCGCATTTGTGCAAGACCTCACTCGAGCGATCGCCGACGCTGATCAATTGGCTGCCACAGCGCAGGGTATCGGCGGCCCAGGCCTGACTGGCCGATAGCGCCAGAACCAGGCCTGCCAGCAGCCAACGAATCATCACTCGGCATCCAGATGCATCGGTGTCACCACGCGGCCGTCACTTTGCGCCTCGCCCAGATTGGCGTCGATGAAGTACACCCGGTCGTCTTCCAGCTGCGTCTTGTCGACCAGGTAATCCTTGATGCTGCTGGCGCGTTCCTGGCCCAGTTGACGCAACAGCACGTCACTGGAGCTCCAGAATTTGATCACTTCGGCGCGCATTTTTGCGGTGCGCTCTTCCTTGCTCAAGTCCTTCCATTCGGCAGGGGGCTGGGTTTTCAGGCGGATGCGGTAGATACCTTCAAGCAGCGGGCCTTTTTCGTCGTCCGGCACTTCCAGCAACGAAGCCTGGGCCGGGACCTTGTCACCTCGGCGCTGGAGCATTTTGTAGTAGTTGTACTGGTATTCACGCTCCAGGCGTTGTTCGGCGATCAGTGGGCCATCGGCGTTCTGGGCGGCGGTACCTTCGATTTCCAGGCGTAGGGCCGGGCGCTCCTTGAGCGCCTTGGAGAGTTTGTCCAAAGCGCCTTCGGCGTCCTTGCTCAGATCGCTGGAACCCGCTACGAACGACACACTGCCCAGGTCTTCCGAGCCACCACCGTTGACCAGCCCGCCAATGAAATTGAACGGTGCTGCCGCGGCTTTGACGACCAGGTTGCGCAGGGTCTGCCAGATAATCGGCATGACGCTGAACTGAGGGTTGTTCAGGTCGCCGCTGACCGGCAGTTCGATGGAGATCTTGCCATCGACGTCCTTGAGCAGGGCAATCGCCAGTTTCAGCGGCAGGCTCACGGCATCCGGGCTGTCGACTTTTTCACCCAGTTGCAGTTGTTCGACTACCACTTTGTTTTCAGCTTTGAGCTGACCGTTAGTGATCTGGTAGTGCAGGTCGAGATTGAGCCGGCCCTTGCGGATACGGTAGCCGGCGAATTTGCCGGAGTAGGGCGTCAGCGTGGTCAGTTCCACACGTTTGAAGCTGGTGGCGATGTCGAGGCTGGCCATCGGGTTGAACGGATTGACGGCGCCCTTGATGGTCACCGGCGCGTAGCGATCGACCTTGCCCTTGATGTCGACACCGGCCGGTTTCGGCTGGCGACTGTCGATGGTGCCGATCTGCCCGTTGAGTTGCTGGATGGCGGTGGCGAAGTTCGGGGTCAGGCTGAAGTCGGCGAAATTGGCCGAACCGTCATTGATGAATATGCCGCCGATGTGGATGCCCAACGGCTTTTCATTGCTGGCCGGTTTGCTCGCTGCCGGTTTTGCCCCAGTGTCTGCTGGCTGCGCAATCAGCAGGTCATCGATGTTGGTGGTGCGATCATCGTTGATCATGAAACGCGCATAGGGCTGGAACAGGTTGATCTTGTCGATCGACAGGCTGTCCCCATGCTGATAGTTCAGGCCTTCGACCACGACCTGTTGCCACTTGAGGAAGTCGCGGGTTTTCAGGGTGTCCAGGGTATGCAACTGATCGACCTGGGCGCGGCCGGTGACGTTGAAGGCCAGGGGGGCGGTGCTTTTCAGGTCGACCGCCAGATCGCTGCCGAGCATGCCGCTGCGCAGTTCCAGGCGAATGAACGGCGTGATGTAGGACTGGGCAACCCGCAGGTCGATGTCCCTGGTCTGGACCTTCAGTCTGGCGCTGACCGGGGCCAGGTTGACCTCACCGTCGGCCATGATCCTGCCTTGCTTGCCCACACCGGTATCGAGCTTGAGGGTAAAGGGTGAGCCGTTGAGGCTGTCGAAGTTTTGCAGGTCGAGGTTCAGCGGGCTCAGATCCAGGGCGACGGCGGGTTGTGCCTTGCGGTCGGCCAGATGCACCTGGTAATCGCGCAACTGCACATCCTTGAGCAGCACCTGCCAGGGCTTGCCTGGCGCGGCTGGTTCAGGTTTCGGTGAGTCTGCCGCCGCCGGAGTGCTGGCCGGTTCGGCATCCGCCTTGGCTTTGGCGGTGGGTTTTGACGGTTGGCTGGCGAACAGTTTCTGCCAATCGAGTTGGCCGTCTGATTCCAGCGCGGCCCAGGTTTCCAGTTTGTGGCTGCGGATCTTGCCGACCACCACTTGCTGCTTGGCCAGGTCCACGGTGGTTTCGCTGACGTCCAGGCGCTCAAGCTTCACCAGCGGCCGGCCGTCCGGGGCCTTGATCGCGAAGGGGGCAATGGTGACCGCTACATTGCTCAGCAGTAGCTCGGTTTCCTTGGCCAGGCTGAGTTTGTAGTCGGTACTGATGCTCATGACACCGTTTTCGAGGTCCAGTGGCACGGCGTCGCGCACATAGGGCCAGAAGGCTTTCATCTTGCCATCGGTGATTTTCAGCTTACCTTCGGAGGCGATCGGGACCAGGCTGAAGTTGCCGGTCCAGTCGATCTGTCCGCCGTTGGGGCCGACGGCCACCAGGGTCATGTCGGCGCTGTCATCGGGCAGGGTGCTGAGGTTCTTCAGCTCGAAATCGAGTGTGTCGTAGACAAACTCGATGGGCTCGCTGGGCCGGGCATCTTCAAAGTGCACGGCGCCGCCGGCCAGTTTGATCCGTTCGATGCGCAGCGGAAACGGCTTGGCATCCGGGTCGGCCGGTGTGGGTTCGCTCGCTGGCAGTTTGAACAGTCCCAGCAGATTGAGTTTGCCGTCCTTGCTGAACAGGATTTCGGTCTTGGGCTTGTCCAGTTCGACATCGGACAGGTGCACCGCCTTGGTCCACAGGCTGTCGAATTGCAGATTGGCGTACAGACGATCGAAACCGACCTGCTCCTTGCCGGGCTCGCCGATGTTCAAGCCCCAAAGGGTCAGTTCAAGGCTGAACGGATTGAATTCGATCCGCTGGATCGTGGCGGGTGTGGTGGCGTAGTTGGCCAGTTGCTGGTTGGCAACGCGCAGCGCGACACCCGGTAAAATCAGAAAACCCAGCAAGCTGTAGAGGGCCAGAGCAGTCAACAAGGCGCCAGTGGCGCGAATCAATCCTTTGTACATGTGCGGCTTCATCTGTCTGGATCGGAGTGCCTTGGAGTATGGCACGCGTTTCCGGTTCCCAAGTGATTGCCCTGTTCAGTAAGTTTCAGATTTCTCCGACGACGGTCATAGCTGCAGGATCAGGGTTTTCAGCGGTGGTTGCTGATCCATCGACGGGAAGTCGGCGCCTGGCTTCATCACGCTCCACTCACGCACCGGCCGCCCGGCCTTCTCTGCGCAACGCAAAACCTGCTCGCGCCAGTCGTCCATGCTGACTTTCGCCAGGTTGTTGCAGCAGATCAGCACGCCGTTGTCGGCAGTGGTCAGCAGGGCCGGCTTGAGCAGGCTCTGGTAGTCGCGCAGCAGGTCGACGGTGCCGAATGCGCTCTTGGCCCAGGCCGGCGGGTCGAGCAGCACCAGATCGTACTGGCGCTGTTCCAGGCGCTGATAGCTCGGCAATTTTTGCCCGCGGCGCTGGCTGATCGGCAGGCCGGCCAGTTGGCGAATGGCCGGGAAGTAGTCGGACTGGATAAATTCCATGGTCGGCAACTGCGGATTGAGTAAACCGTTCTCCCGGCCGACCGCCAGGTTGCCTTCGGCGAAGTCCAGGTTGCATACCTCGCGCGCACCACCAGCGGCAGCACTGAGACCGACACCACAGGTGTAGGCGAACAGGTTCAGCACGCTTTTGTCTTTGCTGTGATCCTTGACCCAGCCGCGGGTGTTGCGCAGGTCGAGGAACAGCAGCGGGTCCTGCCCGGCATGGCGACCCCGTACCCGATAGTTCAGGCCCCATTCGTGGCCGATCAGGTCTTGCAGGGCGGCTTCGTCGGCGCGGTAGACGATGTCTTCGCGATCGATGCGCGAGTTGCCACGGGAGCGGTCGTTGTAGACCAGCAGGGTGTCAAAACCCAGGTGCTGATTGATCGTTTCGTGCAGTTCCAGCAGTTCCTCGCGCTCCAGCGATTGGTGGAAGCTCTGCACCATCAGTTGCGGACCGTAGCGGTCGATGGTCAGGCCACCGGCACCTTCCTGGCTGCCGTGGAACAGGCGATAGCAATCGGTGCCCTGGTGGTGCAGTTCGGCGAGCAGGTCCTGGCGTTGATCGAGGGCGGCGCGCAGCGCCTGATTCAAGGAAGACATGCTGGGCGCCTTGCAGGAGGGAATTGGGCGCGGGAGTTTAACAGTTATGGGGAACTCTGTAGGAGCTGGCTTGCCAGCGACAGCGGTGTGTCATCCAGCACATTTGTTGATGCGCGATCGTCTTCGCTGGCAAGCCAGCTCCTACAGGCCCATCCGTCGTTTAGCCCGCTGCACCGATCCATTGCGCACCGCCCAGCGCAGCATCGGCGCACTGCGATTGACGCTGGCGCGGATCAGCTTGCGTTGTAGCGGGTTCTGGCTGACGCCGAGCATGTCACTTGCCCAGTCCGGCAGCAGATCGATCCCGGCCTGCATCATCAAACCGCCGAAAGGCTTGGCCAAGCGACTGGGGGAGGGGGCGTTCAGCAGCAGGCGCAGGACTTCACGACTGCGCTCGTCGCACAGCAGTTGTGGACGGATGCGCTCAAGGTAGTCGGCAATTTCCCGCCGCGAACGGGGTACATCCCTGGCCCCGAGTCGCTCGGCGATCAGGGCAATTTCAGAGTAGTAGCGATCCTGATCGGCTGAGGACAGGTGCGGATTGCGATAGCGCAAGTGTGCAGCGAGGAAATTACTGACTTCCGCCACGTGCACCCATGTCAGTAAATCGGGATCGCTGGCCGCGTAGGGGCGTCCATCCGGCGCGGTGCCGGTAATCTGCGAATGGATGGTGCGGACCTTCTCGATCAACCAGTCTGCGTCCTGTCGTGAACCGAAGGTGGTGCCGGAGATGAACTGCCCGGTGCGGCGCAAGCGGCCCAGCATGTCTTCACGAAAGTTTGAATGGTCCCAAACCCCGGCCAATGCCAGTGGGTGCAGGGCTTGCAGCATCAGGGCGCTGATGCCGCCGATCAGCATGCTGCTGAAATCGCCATGGACTTGCCAGCTCACCGAGTCTGGCCCGAACAGCCCGGGGTCGCCCTTGGGGTTTTCCAGGTCGAGTTTGCCCAGGGACAAACCGCTCAGGCTCATGATCTGGGTTTCGATGCGGGTGCGGATGAATTCCATGGACACTCTGTAATTTTCTGTAGGAGCGAGCCKGCTCCGGGCGGCGTTCCGACGATGGACTTCAACGGTAACGCGTTTCTCCTGAATGTACGCGGCGTGCTTGAGTTCATCGCGAGCAAGCTCGCTCCTACAAAGGCACGTTATTGATTCAGGCGTTTGTCGATCAAGCCCTGAACAACGCTCGGGTCAGCCAGGGTCGAAGTGTCGCCCAGGCTGTCGAGTTCATTGCAGGCGATCTTGCGTAGAATGCGCCGCATGATCTTGCCTGAGCGGGTTTTCGGCAAGGCCGGCGCCCACTGGATCAAGTCCGGTTTGGCGAAACTGCCGATTTCCTGGCTGACGAGGGCCAGCAATTCTTTCTTCAGTTCATCGTTGGTTTCGACGCCATTCATGGGCGTGACGAAGACATAGATGCCCTGGCCCTTGATGTCGTGGGGGTAACCGACTGCAGCGGCTTCGGCGATGCTCTCGTGCAGCACCAGGGCGCTTTCCACTTCGGCGGTGCCGATGCGGTGGCCGGACACGTTGATCACATCGTCGATGCGCCCGGTGATCCAGTAATCACCATCTTCATCGCGTCTTGCGCCGTCACCGGTGAAGTAGTAGCCGGGGTAAGGTTTGAAATAGGTGTCGACCATGCGTTGCGGGTCGCGGTAGACGCTGCGGATCTGCGCCGGCCAGCTGGACTTCAAGGCGAGTACGCCGCTGCCGGCGCCTTTGATTTCCTTGCCCTGCTCGTCGAGCAATACCGGCTGCACGCCGAACATCGGTTGTGTCGCGCAGCCGGGTTTGATCCACTGTGCACTGACCAGCGGGCTGAGCATGATGCCGCCGGTTTCGGTCTGCCACCAGGTATCGACGATCGGGCAGCGCTCTTCGCCTACCTCGTGGAAGTACCACTCCCATGCTTCCGGATTGATCGGCTCGCCGACCGTACCGAGCAGCCTGACGCTGGCGCGGGATGTTTGCTTCAACGGTTCGGGGCCTTCGCGCATCAGCGCACGCAGCGCCGTCGGGGCGGTGTAGAAAATGTTCACCTTGTGCTTGTCGATCACCTGCCAGAAGCGCGAGGTACTCGGGTAGCTCGGCACGCCTTCGAAGATCAGTGAGGTCGCGCCGTTGGCCAGCGGGCCGTACACAATGTAGCTGTGGCCTGTGACCCAGCCGATGTCGGCGGTGCACCAGAAGACTTCGCCGTCGCGGTAGTCCAGCACGTACTTGAAGGTCATCGTGGCTTGCAACAGGTAGCCGCCGGTGGTGTGCAGCACGCCTTTGGGTTTGCCGGTGCTGCCGGAGGTGTAGAGGATGAACAACGGGTCCTCGGCGTCCATCGGCTCGGGCAGGCAATCGGCGCTGGCATCGCGCAGGGCCTGCTGATACTTGATGTCCCGTCCATCGACCCAGTTCACCTGCCCGTTAGTGCGCTCGACCACCAGAACGCTGCTCACGTCCGGGCAGCTTTGCAGCGCCTTGTCGACGTTCTGCTTGAGGGGCACGACTTTGCCGCCGCGCACGCCTTCGTCCGCGGTAATCACGGTGCGGCAGTCGGCGTCGAGAATGCGGTCACGCAACGATTCCGGGGAGAAGCCGCCGAACACCACCGAGTGCACCGCGCCGATGCGGGTACAGGCCAGCATGGCGTAGGCCGCCTCGGGAATCATCGGCATGTAGATGCACACGCGGTCGCCTTTTTTCACGCCACGGCTTTTCAGCACGTTGGCCAGGCGGCAGACGTTTTCATACAGTTTTTTGTAGGTAATGGAGGTGGAGTCGGCAGAGTCGTCGCCTTCCCAGATGATGGCGACCTGATCGCCGCGTTTTTCCAAGTGCCGGTCGATGCAGTTGTAGCTGACGTTCAGCTTTGCACCGGCAAACCAGCTGGCCTCACCGGTCTTCAGGTCGTAGCGTTGGACGGTCTGCCACGGTGCGCTCCAGTCGAGGAAGCGGGTGGCCTGTTCGGCCCAGAACGTACTGGGGTGTTCAACGGATTCGCGGTACAGGCGCTGATAGTCGTCTTGACTCAATTGTGCAGCCCGGCGGACGGCATCGGCTTTGGGGAACGTGCTGATATCGAACATGACGGTTCCTTATTCTTGTATTGCGACAAAGATTAAGATGCGCCGAGAGGTCAATGGGTTCAAGTCGTACACAAAGCAACTGTGGGAGCGAGCCTGCTCGCGATRGCGGAGTGTCAGCCAATCCAGTGCTGACTGATACACCGCCATCGCGAGCAAGCTCGCTCCCACATCTATGGTTACCCCCTTTTCTGCAATACTGTTGTTGATGTCGTGTTTGGCTTGCTTTCATCTATCCGGCGTCTGAGTTGGGGTTGTGGCCCCCGCGCCTCGATGAGAATCGATGCCCAACGACCCTAATTAGGGGAACGGCCTTGCAGCCGTGTGAGAGCCCAGGGT